>CALMBU010000068.1 GCA_937863045.1 uncultured Polynucleobacter sp.
TACACAGAGTAGATCGTCGGCAGCGTCAGATGTGTATAAGAGACAGCTCAACAACCTACGTTAATTATTAAGAGATTCATATGCCATCGATTGCTGAGTTAGCCGAACGCTATTCGGCTCGCTTAGCGGGCAAAGGGAATCAGCTCGTTTCCAGCTTAGCTCCTCTCACTCAAGCCAATCAGTCTCAACTGGCTTTTCTTGCCAATCCTCTGTATCGCAACGATGCCCTTATCAGCCAAGCAGCTGGCTTGATAGTCTCTGAAGCAGATCATGAGTTTTTACAAGAACATTCTGCTGATAAAAATCGCACTTACTTGATCACAAAAAATCCATATGCATTGTTTGCAAGGATTGCTCAAGAATTTGCAAAATCTACAGCTCCGAACTATGCACCCGGCATCCACCCAAGTGCAGTGATTGAGCCTGGTGCAACAGTGGCAGCTTCCGCTTACATTGGACCTCTTTGTCACATCGCTAAGGGCGCAACGATTGGCGAAAGATCAGTCCTTATCTCGCAAGTGCATGTTGGTTCTAGTGCTTCAATAGGCACTGACGCCTTGATCCACCCCAACGTTTCAATTTATCAAGACTGTCAATTGGGTGATCGCAACATCATCCACAGTGGCACGGTGATTGGTTCAGATGGTTTTGGTTTTGCCCCAGATCTTGCCGCTGGTGAGTGGGTTAAGGTTCCTCAAACAGGTCGTGTGATGATTGGTCACGATGTAGAAATTGGCTCGAACACATCCATTGATCGTGGTGCGTTGGCAGATACAAAAATTGATGATGGTTGCAAGATTGATAATTTAGTTCAGATTGCGCATAACGTGCATGTGGGCGCTTTATCTGTGATTGCTGGCAATACCGCTGTGGCAGGAAGCGTGACCATTGGCAAGATGTGCATGATCGGAGGATCAAGCAGTATTGCTGGGCATTTGAATATTGCTGACAGAACCACCATCTCTGGTGGCACAACCATCATTCGTTCGATTGATGAGCCAGGTCAGCACTTCACCAGCATTTTCCCCATGCTGCCTCATGCAGATTGGGAGAAGAATGCTGCTATTTTGCGCGGCTTGGATAAAATGCGCCAGAAGATCAAAGATTTAGAAAAGCAGATTCAAGGCATCACTGCAGATAAAAAATAAACGTAAAAAGAGAAAAGGCCATCATGAGCGAGCTAGTTAATTTTGACATCAACCAAATCTTGAAGATGCTGCCGCATCGCTACCCATTTTTATTGGTTGATCGTGTGCTTGAGTTAGAGGCCGGCCAACGGGTGAAGGCGCTAAAAAACGTCACCATGAATGAACCTCACTTCACCGGTCACTTTCCGGAATTTCCAGTGATGCCAGGCGTTTTGATTTTAGAGGCCTTGGCTCAAACAGCTGCATTGCTCACATTTGGTCAAGATTCAGTCGATGATTCAGTTTATTTCTTTGTCGGTATTGATAATGCTCGCTTCAAGCGACCAGTGACACCGGGAGATCAGTTGATATTGAACGCCTCGATTGAAAGATTCAAAGGCGGTATTTGGAAATTCAAAACCTTTGCCACGGTCAATGATGTGATTGTGACTGAAGCTGATTTGATGTGCACCATTCGTAAAAAGGAAGCCTAAGATGGCTTTGATTCACCCTAGCGCAATCATTGATCCAAAAGCAGAAATTGCTGAAGATGTTGAGATTGGTCCTTATGCCGTGATTGGACCGAACGTCAGCATTGGGCGCAAAACTCAAATTGGTGCTCATACTGTTGTAGAGGGCCATACAAGCATTGGTGCTGAAAACAGAATTGGACACTTTGCATCTGTCGGTGGCGCACCCCAAGACATGAA
>CALMBU010000069.1 GCA_937863045.1 uncultured Polynucleobacter sp.
CTTTAGGGCAAGGCTTAAAGAAAGCCATCTATAACTACATGCATGGCGTGGGCTTTGAAGCTGATATCAGAAGCTGGTTTGATTTAAAACAGCCAGTGCCTAAAAGTACTGTTTCAAGGCAATTCATTGCCAAAGCTTTACAACTGTGACCCAGAGATATTCTTTACAATAAGCAATATTGCAAAACCTTTAGGATTGAATGACTTACAGTGTTAAAGAGATCTTTTTGACGCTTCAGGGCGAAGGTGCTCACGCTGGTCGTGCGGCTGTTTTTTGCCGTTTCAGCGGATGTAATCTTTGGTCTGGACGTGAGGAAGATCGCGCCACAGCGGTTTGCCAGTTTTGCGACACGGATTTTGTGGGCACTGATGGTGAGGGTGGCGGCAAATTTGAATCTGCTGAGCTCTTAGCCATTGCCATCGATCAAATGTGGGGTCTGGGTGATCCGCATCATAAGTATGTTGTTTTTACAGGTGGCGAACCGTTACTCCAATTGGATGATGTTTTGATTCAAGCGCTTCATGCTCAAGGTTTTAAGATCGCCATTGAAACCAATGGCACGATCAGAGTCCCGGCTGGAATTGATTGGATTTGTGTGAGTCCAAAGCATGGCGCCGACTTAGTTCAAGTGCAAGGCGATGAACTCAAATTGGTGATACCCCAAGCCGGACACGCAGGGCAGTTACCTCAGTTATTGGCTCGTTTTGAAAAGATGTCTTTTAAGCATCATTTTTTACAAGCTCTGGATGGTCCAAATAAAGAGGCCAATACCGAATTAGCCATTAAAATCTGCCAGTCACGCCCTTTATGGCGTTTAAGCACTCAAACACACAAGTTACTAGGTATTCGCTAAGCTAGCGCGATCATGAATAAAAAAATTGAAATCACCCGCAAATTAGAATTCGACGCTGGCCATCGCATTCCGCACCATGATGGCCATTGCCGTCATATACATGGTCATCGTTATGTGATCGAAGTCACTTTGATGGGCACAGTATTGAATCATCAAGGTCACGGTGATGATGGCATGGTTCTAGACTTTGGGGACATCAAGACAATCACCAATGAAGCGATCGTTCAGCGGTGGGATCATGCATTTTTGGTCGCTAAAGAAGATGTGGCGCTGGTTAATTTCCTGGCCACCATTCCTGGCCATAAAACAGTCGTTTTGAATTCCATCCCAACGGTTGAAAATTTGGCACAAGAAGCATTCGCCACTTTAGACCCTATTTTTAAAGACAGATTCGGTGGACGTTTGAACCTGAGTCGTTTGCGTTTGTACGAAACACCTAATTGTTGGGCGGATGTTCATGCCTAATGAGCAAGATGCAGAGTTCATGAAGATGGCTCTGATGCAAGCTCATCAAGCTCGTGATGCCGGCGAGGTGCCAGTGGGCGCTGTTCTTGTAGCAAACCAACAAATCCTTGCTTCAGGTCATAACCAGCCGATCGGCCATCATGATCCCAGCGCTCACGCTGAGATTGTGACGCTGAAGGCAGCGGGTGCCGCATTGAGTAATTACAGATTGCCTGAGACCACTCTTTACGTTACCTTAGAGCCTTGCATGATGTGTTGTGGTGCCATCATGCATGCCCGTGTATCGCGTTTGGTCTATGGCGCATCGGATGCCAAGACTGGTTGTGTGCACAGCGTCATGAAGCTCTTTGACAATACCCAGCTAAATCACCATACAATGGTTGAAGGTGGCGTGTTAGCAGATGAATGCGCCCAAGTATTGAAAGACTTTTTTAAAGAACGCCGAGTTAAAAGTTAACAAACAAAAATCAGCAAAGATAAATCAGTAAAGATAACTTAATAAGCTTCATGAAACTACACCTCATCGCTCCTTCAGGCTCATTGCCAGACCCTCAGGTTTTGGCCAAGGGTGATTCTTGGTTTAAAAAGCAGGGCATTGAAGTTAAAAATCTTGCTTGCGGCAAAAGACAATTTCAACGATTTGCAGGAACTGATCAAGAGCGTTTGGATGAAATCAATCAGTTGGCAAATCTTTCACCTGATCATGCGGTGATGTCTTTGCGCGGCGGGTATGGTTTGAGTCGCTTGCTTGATCGAATTGATTGGCAGGGCATTGCGAAGCAAGTTAAACAAGGCATGAAAATAGTTGGTCATAGTGACTTCACGGCTTTTCATTTGGGATTATTCGCCAAGACTGGAGCCCCAAGTTTTGCAGGGCCGATGTTCAGTTATGACTTTTGTGGTGATGTATCTGACCTAACTTGGAAGCACTTTCAAGATGCGATGACACAACCAAGGATTCAAGTTGAAGTGGTGAGCCCGCAAGTGATGGATGCCCCGATTGGCATCACTGCTGATGACAAAGCTGTTCTTTGGGGTGGCAATCTGACGATGTTGACCTCACTTCTTGGCACAGAGTTCTTTCCCTCTAAAGAGCAAGTGAAGGGCGGCATTCTGTTCATCGAAGATGTTAATGAACATCCTTACAGAATTGAACGCATGCTGCATCAACTACTTGATGCAGGTTATTTAGGACAGCAAAGAGCTGTATTGATCGGTGATATTTCATCCTATCGCTTGAGCGATGTCGATCGTGGTTATGACCTGCATGGCGCAATTGATTCAATCAGACAAAGATTGGGCCCTAAGACTCCAATTTTGACAGGCCTTGCATTTGGGCACTGCCCAGACAAGCTAACCCTGCCAGTAGGCCGTTATGCCAGCCTTTCAGCGTCCTCAGACGCCTTTATTTTGCAGGCAAATTGCGTCTGATTCATTTCTAGCAATAGATTCTCGGGTTGACTGCCCTTGATTGGTTAAAATAGTCGACTTTCGTGCTCACATACTTTTACAGGCAAATAACGTGCTTTCAGCAGCAAATATCACCATGCAGTTCGGGGCAAAGCCCTTGTTTGAAAATATCTCAGTCAAATTCGGTGGCGGCAATCGCTATGGTTTGATCGGCGCAAATGGTTGTGGCAAGTCCACATTCATGAAGATCCTCGGTTCAGATCTTGAGCCTTCAGCCGGTAACGTATCTTTAGAACCCAATATTCGTTTGGGTAAATTGCGCCAGGACCAGTTTGCTTATGAAGATAAGCGTGTTTTGGATGTGGTGATGATGGGCCACGAAGACATGTGGAACGCAGCTGCTGAGCGTGATGCACTTTATGCGAATCCTGATGCGACCGATGAAGATTACATGCGTGCCGCTGAATTAGAAACCAAGTTTGCTGAGTACGGTGGTTACACAGCAGAAGCCAGAGCAGGGGAGTTACTCCTCGGCATTGGTATTCCAACAGAGCAACACAATGGTCCGATGAGTGAAGTAGCCCCTGGTTGGAAGTTGCG
>CALMBU010000070.1 GCA_937863045.1 uncultured Polynucleobacter sp.
GTGTATAAGAGACAGTTGTTTACCCATGGCCATTTGTATCAAATTCTTTTTCCAGAAGGTCACACTCGCCCAAAGACCCACGGCAAATAGCCAATACAAAATGGTTGGCTTCCACTGAATAAAGGTCTTGTCTTGTAAACCAATCGTCAAACCACCGAAGACCACGATCAGGCCCAAACTGACCCATTGAATGGGTTCCACTTTGCGATATTTCAGACCTAACCAGCCAATTTGAGCAATCGTGGCAATGATGGCCACGGCGGTGGCCACATAAATATCGGCCATCTTGAAGGCCACGAAAAACAAAATAACCGGGAGTAAATCAAATAAAAATTTCATAAATCACTTTTTAACCATTAATTCTAAGAATTATTCACAGGTGAGGCTTACTCAGAAAATCCTGATCAAGCCTCATCCTTGAATTTTAACGAAGCTGAGTTGATGCAGTACCTTAATCCTGTTGGTGCTGGACCATCTTCAAACACATGGCCCAAATGAGCATCACAATTGTTACATCGAACTTCGGTGCGGATCATGCCATGGGTCATGTCCTTGTGTTCTGCAATCACAGCTGCATTCAAAGGCTGAAAGTAGCTTGGCCAGCCACAACCAGCATCGAATTTGGTATCTGAGGCAAACAAGGGGGTGCCACAGCACACGCAGTCATACTTTCCGGCTTCCCAATGATCCCAATAACGACCACTGAAAGGATGTTCCGTCGCTGCTTGGCGGGTGACGCGGTACTCAATGTCACTCAAGGTGGCTTGGTATTCTTGATCGGTTTTCTTCATGGTGTGATTGTACGAGTGATTGTTAGGGAAGTAATGTGCGGAAAACGGGGAAAGATCTTAAGAAGAGCAACTGATGGCCATATGGGCCAATTCAGGAGGAGGGCCCATGGCGTAGTCCTCAGACACTGCTTGAGACTCATACGGGTTCTCTAGAATCTTCAATAAACGAGCCACTTCAGAGAAATCTTTCTTTTGTGCCAATTCAATCGCGTTTTGTGCCAAATGATTGCGCAAAACATACTTGGGATTGATTTGGCGCATCTGTTCTAAGCGCTGATCCACTGATTGCTTTTCAAGGCTCAAACGTTCTTGGTATTTTTGGCTCCAAACATCTAATGATTTTGGTAAATCTTGACCTTCAGAAAGATTTCTGAAAAAGAGGGTGTGATCGAGTTGATGGTGATGCAAGCCCTGCAACAGTTCTTCGAGTAAAGCCACATCTTTGCTATCTTGAATGTTCAAACCTATTTTTTGTCTGAACAAACTTTGCCAGTTGGCAGCATATTCTCGGTTGTAATGATCCAAGGTGTCTTTGATCTTATTAATCGCTGCTTCTTGATCCAGG
Organism: uncultured Polynucleobacter sp.; assembly: GCA_937863045.1. Lineage (GTDB taxonomy): Bacteria > Pseudomonadota > Gammaproteobacteria > Burkholderiales > Burkholderiaceae > Polynucleobacter. The sequence continues at coordinate 1,357 of CALMBU010000070.1, forward strand.
CCTAAAGAGCCATGGAGTTCTTCTTGCAAGGCTTCTAACATCGCGCTGGCCAAGCAATACAAATTCCAGTGCAAGACTTCTGCCTGGCGATGATAGGCATAGCGACCACCATGATCAGAATGATTGCAAATGTGATCAATCTGAAAAGTATCTAAAAAACCAAAAGGACCATAGTCCAAGGTCAAGCCCAGCAAGCTGGTGTTGTCTGTGTTCAGAACCCCATGACAAAAGCCCAATCCTTGCCATTGAGCCACCATGCGAGCGGTGCGCAAAGCGATCTGCTCGAGCAGGCTCAAATAAGGGGTGGGGCTGTTGGCGCATGCAGAGTAGTGATGCTTGATCAAATGATCGAGGGTCAGACGCAATTCTTCATGCATGTGGTTCTGGCCATAGTGCTCAATGTGGCCAATGCGTAAAAAGCTGGGGGCTACTCTTGCACAAACCGCCGCGGTTTCTCTGGTTTCACGAAACACTGGCATGTCTGACCCAACCACCGCCAAAGCCCTTGATGTTGGTACGCCCAAAGCATGCATGGCTTCACTGCATAGAAACTCTCGAATCGATGAGCGCAAGACGGCCCGACCATCACCCATTCTTGAATAAGCTGTTTTACCGGCACCCTTGAGTTGCAGTTCTTGACCATTCACATCACCCAGGTAAATCGCTCGACCATCACCCAATTGGCCGGCCCAAACACCAAACTGATGACCACTGTAAGCGGTGGCATAAGGGCTGAATACTTGATTGCCCACTTGAGTTTGATTGCCAGCCAATACTTGAAGCCAAGCTGGATCGACGGGTAGACCATTTTGGCTAGGGATGCCCAAAGTCTGGGCAGCACGCTCAGAGAAACCCACCCAATAAGGATCGGGAATAGGGGTCGGCTGGAGGTTTT
>CALMBU010000071.1 GCA_937863045.1 uncultured Polynucleobacter sp.
GCGTGTTTTGAACACATCTATCGATACAATCATCAAAGCTGTTACTAAAGGTGACAAGGTTCAGTTGATCGGTTTCGGTACATTTGGTTCAGGCAAGCGTGCAGCACGTGTAGGCCGTAACCCAAAGACTGGCGAAGCAATCAAGATTGCAGCTGCTAAGACTGTTAAGTTCACAGCTGGTAAAGCTTTCAAAGACGCTGTAAACAAGCGCAAGTAATTTCTCTTTTGAGATTAAAAAAGGCTGCCTAGGCAGCCTTTTTTATTTCCCAATCATCAAAAAATCAAAAGAAATTAAGAGTCAGAGACTTCATGCGAGCAAAAGCTTTCTAAGCAAAGCGCTCCTCAAGACTACTCAAACCTATTTCTGTCAGTAACTTTGATTTTCTTTCTTGAGCCTTCTGGCCAGGTAAGTTCTTTTGAGTGGCGATGATCAGCTCATTTTTCATGGAATGCTCCCAACCAACCAATTCGGTCACGGTGACGTCATAGCCATGCGACTCCAATTGCAGACAACGCAACACATTGGTGATGTGACTGCCAAATTCACGGGTATGAATTGGGTGGCGCCACATTTCAGATAATTCATTTTTTAGTGATTGAGCTTTGGTCTTTCTCAAGGCCGCTGCTAACTCTGCCTGACAGCAGGGCACCAGCACAACATGCTTGGCCTTCTTGGCAAAGGCAAAGCGAATGGCATCATCTGTGGCCGTATTGCAGGCATGCAAAGCCGTGACCACATCAATTTCATCTGGGAGAAGCTTTGAGTTTAGGGACTCTTCGGCACTTAAATGAAGAAACTGCATATTTGAAAAATTCAGACGATTCGCTAAATCTTGAGACTTCTTCACCAATTCTTCACGAACTTCGATGCCGTAGATCGTGGATGGTTTTTCTTGTAATTTGCAAAAGAGGTCGTTCAGAATGAATCCCAGGTAAGACTTGCCAGCACCGTGATCCACGATGCTTAAATGATCTTTGCGATTCAAGACCTCTTCGAGCAATGGTTCAATGAATTGAACCAAGTGATACACCTGCTTTAATTTTCTACGAGTGTCCTGATTGAGCTTGCCGTCCCGCGTGAGGATGTGCAATTCTTTGAGAAGTTCAATGGATTGAGTCGGTCTGATCTCGTGTTTTTGTGAAGCGACATCTTTTTTTGATGATGGATCGATCATGGCGTCTGAGCGGTTTTTCAACCGTTGTAAATCCTTGTTGATATTCAATTAATGCCAGTTTTGGCGCTCTAAACTAAACTATAGGGCTATTTGATTGAAAAGCCTATGAATTACAGTAACGATATTGTCCGCGAAGTCTCAAGACGCAGGACTTTTGGCATTATTTCTCACCCTGATGCCGGTAAAACAACCCTGACAGAGAAGCTTTTGATGTTCTCTGGTGCCATCCAATTGGCAGGAACTGTTAAAGCTCGTAAAAGCGGTAGACACGCCACTTCTGACTGGATGGAAATCGAAAAGCAGCGCGGTATTTCTGTGGCCAGTTCGGTGATGCAGTTTGAATACCGTGACCATGTGGTCAATCTCTTAGATACCCCGGGTCACCAAGACTTTTCTGAAGACACTTATCGCGTTTTAACGGCTGTGGATTCTGCCTTGATGGTGATCGATGCGGCCAAAGGTGTTGAAGAGCAAACCATCAAATTATTGAATGTTTGCCGCATGAGAAACACCCCCATCATCACCTTTGTGAACAAGATGGACCGTGAAACCAGAGATCCTATGGAATTGCTGGATGAACTCGAATCTGTCTTAAAGATCGAGTGTGCCCCAGTGACCTGGCCGATTGGCATGGGTAAAAATTTCCGCGGTGTGTATCACTTGATCAATGATGAAATTCTTTTATTTGCCGCGGGCAATGATCGCGCCGATCAAGAATTTCAGGTGATGAAGGGCATTGATAATCCAAAGCTTCATGAGATGTTCCCTGATGAAATGGCGCAACTCAAAATGGAAGTGGAGTTAGTGCAAGGTGCATCTCACCCATTTGACTTAGAACGTTTCTTGGGTGGTTTACAGACCCCTGTTTTCTTTGGTTCAGCCATCAACAACTTTGGTGTTCGAGAGATTCTGAATGCTCTTTTGGATTGGGCGCCAGGCCCTAGAGAGCGAAGTGCAACTGTCAGATCTGTTGATCCAAGAGAAGACAAGTTCAGTGGCTTTGTGTTCAAGATTCAGGCCAATATGGATCCAGCCCATCGAGACCGCATCGCATTCTTGCGCGTTTGCTCTGGTAAGTTTGAGCGCGGCATGAAGATCAATCATTTGCGCATCAACCGCGATGTCAAAGTATCGAACGTGGTGACATTCATGGCCTCTAGTCGTGAACAGGTGGAAGAAGCCTATGCTGGTGACATCATTGGCTTACCCAATCACGGCAATATGCAAATTGGCGACAGCTTTTCTGAAGGCGAAGCCTTGCAGTACACCGGCATCCCATACTTTGCCCCCGACTTTTTCAGAATTGCCCGCATTCGTAATCCAATGAAGATCAAGCAGCTGCAAAAAGGTCTACAGCAATTAGGAGAAGAGGGTGCCGTGCAGGTGTTCAGGCCCTTGAACAGCAGTGATTTGATTCTTGGTGCTGTGGGTGCTTTGCAGTTTGAAGTGGTGGCCAGTCGTTTAATGAACGAATATGGCGTTGATGCTGTTTTTGATACAGCCAGCATCAACTGCGCTCGCTGGGTGACTTGTGAAGATAAAAAAATGATGAATGATTTTCAGAACTCATCAGCCGGTCATCAGTTGGCTTTAGATGCTGCAGATAATTTGGCTTATTTGGCGAACTCCGCTGTTAACTTGAGAGTGACTCAAGAGCGTTGGCCTCAAATTGTCTTCCATGAGACCAGAGAACACGCCAGCAAGCTTTCTTGATGGTTTCTAAACAATCGCATCAGCAACGCATCAGTAATTGCATCAGCAACCTCATCAGCACACAATAGATATTCAAGTTACCATTGATCATGCCTAAAACATCTGCCTCAGATTCTTTACCTGTCGTCATCATTGGCGCAGGTTTGGCAGGCTTAACAGTGGCTCTGGAGTTAGCGGAGTCTCGTCAAGTCATCATCATGGCCAAAAGGGGTTTATCGGAATCAGCCACTGCTTGGGCCCAGGGTGGCATCGTTGGTGTTTTAGATCAGCAAGACAGCGTAGATGCCCATGTAAAAGACACGGTCGAAGCCGGCGCTGGTTTGGTGGTTGAATCTACCGCGAGATACATTGCCGAAAGAAGTGCTGACGCAATTGATTGGTTGGTGGATCAAGGCGTACCCTTCACAACTGATCCACAGGGCCCCAAAGGCCTTCATTTGACCCGAGAGGGTGGTCATAGTCACCGTCGCATTGCGCATGCTGCAGATGCCACAGGTAAGGCAATTCATGAAGTCTTGTTGGATAAAGCAAAAGCCCATCCAAACATTCAATTGCTTGAACGTTGGATGGCTTTGGACTTGATCACGAATCGACATCTTAAAGATAAACAATTAAAAAAATCTGAGCGCTGTTATGGTGTGTATGCCCTGAACATCTCTACTGGAAAAATTGAAGCAATCCCTGCCTCTGCTGTGGTTTTGGCCACAGGTGGTGTGGGTAAGGTTTATCGCTATACCAGTAATCCAGAAACAGCGACAGGTGACGGTATTGCCATGGCTTGGCGTGCAGGTTGTCGCGTGGGTAATATGGAATTTGTACAGTTCCACCCCACTTGTTTGTACCATCCACAAGATAGAACCTTTTTGATCACCGAGGCTTTGAGAGGTGAGGGAGCGCAATTAAAGCTTCCTGATGGAACACGTTTCATGCCCAACCATGATGAGCGTGCTGAACTTGCACCAAGAGACATCGTGGCGCGTGCGATTGACTTTGAGATGAAGCGTCTGGGCTTGGATTATGTTTTATTGGATGCCACTCATTTGGGCGAGACCTTCCTTAAAGAGCATTTCCCAACCATCTACGCGCGTTGTGCTGCATTGGGCATTGACATTGCTAAGCAAGCCATTCCAGTGGTTCCTGCTGCGCATTACACCTGCGGTGGGGTTGTCACTGACTTAGAAGGTAAAACTGATTTACCAGGCTTGTATGCGGTGGGTGAGGCCACGTACACAGGATTGCATGGCGCCAATCGTCTGGCGAGCAATTCTTTATTAGAGTGCGTGGTGATTGGTAAATCAGCAGCAGCAGAAATCAAACAACACCCTTTCAAAGAAATGCCAGAAGTTCCTGATTGGGATGAGAGTCGAGTTGAAGATGCTGATGAAACAGTGGTCATTGCCCACAACTGGGATGAGTTGCGTCTTTTGATGTGGAACTACGTTGGTATCGTTAGAACTAACCGTCGCCTAGAAAGAGCTTTACATCGCATTGAATTACTTCAAAGTGAAGTGCAAGAGTATTACGCCAACTTCAGAGTGACCCGAGATTTATTGGAGCTAAGAAATCTATTAAGTTGCGCTGAACTGATCGTGCGTTCTGCACTGATGCGCAAAGAGAGTCGTGGTTTGCATTACAGTCGCGATTATCCGCAAAGCTGGACTGTTTCTTACCCAACCATCCTCACGCCGATTAATCGGCAGTAGTAAGCGACAGTAAGAAGTGGCAGCAAGTGCCAATAAGTGCCAATAAGTGCCAATAAGTGCCAATAAGCACTGGCTAAAGCTACTGAACCCTCAACGAGAAGTCGACAGCGATCACATCCTTGGTTAATTTACCAATAGAAATTCGATCTACACCTGTTGCGGCGATTGCTTTCAGTTGATCAAGACTGACACCGCCAGATGCTTCGAGTAAGGCGGCACCTTTTGTGAATGCGACTGCTTCACGCATTTGCTCAAGACTGAAGTTATCAATCAAAATATTTTTTGCGCCTGCTGCTAGAGCTTCTTGAAGCTCTGCCATATTTTCAACTTCAATTTGGATCTCAACACCTGAGTTCAATGCATGAGCGGCTTTCATGGCAGCACTAACACCACCGGCTGCAGCGATGTGATTTTCTTTGATCAAAATGCCATGCCATAAAGCCAAGCGTTGGTTTTTGCCACCACCCACGGTCACCGCATATTTTTGGGCTTGGCGTAAACCAGGAATTGTTTTTCTTGTATCCAAAACGGCGCAACCATGCTTGTTGGGACTAGCGCCCTCAATGGCTTTCACATGCTGTCTGGTAATTGAAGCTGTCCAAGATAATGTTTGTAGAAAATTAATGGCCGGGCGCTCTGCAGATAACAAGGCTCTTGGTTTAGCAGCGATTTCGCAGACAGTGGTGTCGGCTTTCATTAAATCACCTTCTGCGTATTTCCAAGCGATGGTGGCTGATGGATCAAGCTTTTTTAAACAACCCTCAAACCAAGCTCTGCCGCAAAGAACCGCTTCTTGACGAACAATCAAATTGGCGCGTACAAGCCCAGAATCTGGCACCAGCATCGCGGTCCAATCCCCTGTGCCAATATCCTCTAATAGAGCATCATTGATATTGCGCTCGCGGGCTTGTTCTAGTGATTCGTTGTGATCAAACATACAAGTATCTTTAAAAAAGATGGATAAATAATAGACTCAAAAAAAATAAAAACAAAAAGAACAAAAAAGAAATCAGTGAAAAAT
>CALMBU010000072.1 GCA_937863045.1 uncultured Polynucleobacter sp.
ATCACATCATTGGCGACATCATTCAAAGATGCGGTGGCGAACAATTGTTTGCTAATGAAAAAGTACTGGTTCCAACAGTCAGTAGAGAAGCTGTGATCAAAGCCAACCCAGAAATTATCTTTACGGCCGTAGACAGCACCAAGATGAACACTGATTGGTCAATGTGGTCATCATTTACCCAGCTAGCCGCCACGAAAAATAAAGCTTTTATTGACCTTGATGGCGACATCATCAGTAGACCATCACCTAGGATCATGCAAGGTGCCCAAAAGATCTGCGCTGAAATCAATAAAGTTCGCTAAGTCCTCAACGGCAGTTCAAGGGAGCTATCAACCAAGCGTCAAGCTGGAACGTAAATCGTTTGACCCGCAGCAGTTTGTGCAGTCGAAATTGGATGCCCCAGTGACTTTTCCAGATTAATTGGATTGATCACTTCTGGCAAAGACCCCGCCAAATAAGATCCATCATCCATCAACAACAATGCGTGCGTGAAGCCTCTTTGAATCAAACCAATGTCATGCATGCTAGCAATGATGGCTTGCTCACAGGTATTGCTTTGTTGAACCAGCGTATTGAGTAAAGCAACTTGATGACCAATGTCTAAATGAGAGCTTGGTTCATCTAATAGAATCGCCTGAGTATTTTGGGCAAAGCATGCTGCCAAAGATACTCGTTGACGCTCGCCACCCGACAGTGTTTGCCATTGAGCGTGTTCTAGGTGAGCAACATCACAGGCACGCAAAGCCGCTTGAGCTTGCTCGTGACCACTTGAAGCATCAAGGTGCCATGGCCATTGAGCTGCCAAAACAATATCAATTGCTCTGAGACCCACGCCACCAACCGGGAACTGTTCTGCATAAGCCCGAACCTTTGCAAGCTCTTCAGACTTGTAATTCGTCAGGGCTTGACCCAAGTAATTGATTAAACCAACAGAAGCATTGGCTTGAACGCCTGCAATGATTCTTAATAAAGTTGATTTACCAGCACCATTGCGACCAATCAAACACCAGCGCTCACCCTTCTTCACTTGCCAATTTAAATCCTTGATCAAGGTACGTCCAGGAACATGAACGTCCAAATGTTTTGTTTCTAAAACAATGGTGTTGTCTTTGGCAGGAATCGTCATCATGTATTCCAATGCCTAAAACGAGACAAGATCCACAAGAAACTCGGCACCCCAATCAAGGCAGTGATGATGCCCACTGGCAATTGAGAAGGCGCGATGATGGTTCTAGCAAACATATCAGCCAGAACTAAAAAAGTACCTCCCAATAAAGCAGCAGCAGGCAATAAGAATCTTTGATCAGGACCGTGTTTTTTAACAATCCATGCTCTTAAAAGATGGGGCACCAACAATCCAACAAAGCCGATGGATCCTGCAATCGATACCGCAGCGGCTGCAGATAAAGCAGATAACAAAACCATCATCCATTGGATATAAGACACATCAACACCCAAGGTCAAGGCCTTGTCAGTACCCAATTGAAGCAAATGGATTTTTGGCGAAAGCCTCCACACCAGAATCAACACTGATACCCAAACACCTAATATGGCGCCAACTGCTTCAAGACTGATCACAGAGTCTAGATCACCCATCAGCCAATGAATCATGCCAGGCATGGCAACATTGGAAGCAAATGTGATCATCAAAGTGCTGATTGCACCGCAAGCCGTGGCAATCATCACGCCTGCCAATAACATCCGTGAAGGATGTGCAGAATAACCACCGACCAATAGCCACAATAAGAGCATTACTACGATCGCCCCCACCCACGCTCCGCCAGCAACCCAAATAGTTCCAGCGCCACCCATCATCAAGACAGCCAATGCACCAACAGACGCCCCACCAGAAACACCCAAGACAGAAGGTTCAGCCAAGGGATTACGTGTTAAGACTTGCAACAAAGCCCCCGACATGGCCAATAAACCACCCACAGCAAATGCTGCCAAAACTCTAGGCAAGCGCAATTGGTAAATGATGGCAGCATCTGCATTAGAGACGCTGCCAATGGACAAAGCCAAAGCCACCGATGCCAGTGATGCAATCACGAGCAAAACAAAAATGGTGGTTTTGGATGAGGTCATTTAATTACTTTGGTTGATATTGCAATGTAACAAAGGCTCCACGACCAGGGGTGTTAAATCCAGAAGCCAATTCATAGTTAGTATCAGCAGCATTTTCAACCCTTAATCTTGCAACCCACTCTTTATCTAGACGATAAGAGGCATAGAGATTGAGTACAGTATATG
>CALMBU010000073.1 GCA_937863045.1 uncultured Polynucleobacter sp.
CTATGAAGCGGTCATGAAACGAGACTACCCAGTGGTTTTGGGCACTTTGTATTTGTTCACCCTGATTGGTTTGTTCACCAAACTGATTTCTGATATTGCTTACGTCTTGGTCGATCCACGCATTCAGTTTGATAGCCAATCGGGAGGCCGATCATGAAAAAGGGTTGGCTTCAGCAATTCAAAGAAAGTGATCAGTGGGGTAGATTCAAAGCCAATCGCTTGGGTTATTGGAGTTTGTGGATCTTCACCGGTTTGTTCGTGTTGAGTTTATTTGCAGAGCTGATTGCCAATGATCGACCAATCTTGGTCAGCTACCAAGGCAGTTTGTATGCGCCGATTGTCAAGGACTACCCTGAGACCACATTTGGCGGAGACTTTCCGACTCCGACCGATTACCTAGATCCAGATATTAAAAAAACATTCAGTCAAAAAGGTAATTGGGCAATTTATCCATTGATCACTTATCGCTACGACACCCTGAATTATTTTGCCAAAGAACCAAACCCAGCTTCTCCATCGAGAGACAATCTGCTCGGCACTGATGACCGGGGCAGGGATGTTGTGGCGAGGTTGATTTACGGCTTTCGTTTATCGGTCTTATTTGGTTTGTGCTTGACCATCATCGGCGTTGCCATCGGGGTGTTGACCGGGGCAATGATGGGCTACTTTGGCGGCAAAGTAGATTTGATTTCTCAGCGCATCATCGAGGTGTGGAGTTCCATGCCTGAGTTGTATTTGCTCATCATTTTTGCATCGATCTTTTCCCCAAGCGTGGGTTTGTTGATCATCTTGCTATCTCTTTTTGGCTGGATGGGTTTGTCTGACTATGTCCGCGCAGAGTTCTTAAAAAACAGGTCTTTGGAATATGTCAGAGCTGCTCAAGCCTTGGGCTTATCAAGCCAGCAAATCATGTGGCGCCATATTCTGCCTAACAGCTTGACGCCAGTGATCACGTTTTTGCCGTTCCGTATGAGTGGTGCTATTTTGGCGCTCACCAGTTTGGACTTCTTAGGTTTGGGCGTTCCTGCAAATCAGGCCAGTTTGGGTGAGTTGTTAGCGCAAGGCAAAGCCAATCTTGATGCTTGGTGGATTTCTTTATCTACCTTTTTAGTACTTGCGGGAACATTGATGTTATTGACATTCATGGGAGACGCGATGCGTGATGCGTTTGATACACGCCGTGCTAAAGCAATGAAGGTTGCGCCATGAGTCAAGCAGATTTCAACTTGATTGATATCAATCACCTGAATCTCAGTTTTGGTAGAAAAACTGTCATCAGTGACTTCAGTTTAAAAATCAATGCTGGTGAAAGAATTGCAATTGTTGGAGAGTCTGGTTCTGGTAAAACCTTGACTGGTTTATCCATCATGGGTCTTTTGCCAGAAGGCGCGAACATCACTGGTGAGATCAATTGCCAAATTAATCAGAAGTCGCAAAACTTATTGGCACTGAGTGAAGCTCATATGCGCAGCATTCGTGGCAAAGACATTGCCATGATTTTCCAAGAGCCCATGACTGCCTTGAACCCGCTTTACACGGTGGGCAATCAAATCATGGAAGCGGTGCAGTGTCATGAGCCAACATTAAGCAATGCAGTTTGTCAGCAGCGTGCCATTGAACTTCTTGAAAGAACAGGGATTCCCCAAGCAGCCGAGCGTTTCTCATATTACCCGCATCAACTCTCAGGCGGGCAACGTCAACGCGCGATGATTGCCATGGCCTTGGCCTGTAAACCAAGGCTCTTGATTGCCGATGAGCCAACCACTGCTTTAGATCCAAGTTTGAGAATTCAAATCTTGGATTTACTAAAAGATTTGCAAGAGGATGCCAAGGCACATGGTGGTATGGCTGTGATTTTGATCACCCATGATTTGAATATGGTGCGTCACTTTGCACAGCGTGTGGCGGTGATGTATCAAGGAAAATTACTCGAGTGCAAATCAACCGAAGAAGTTTTTAATCAGCCTGAGCATCCTTATACCAGCAGCCTGGTGAATAGTAAGCCGGTGCGCAATGTCTTGCCTTTGGTGCCCATTGCACCAGTGTTACTCAAGGCAGAACAAGTTTGTGTGGCTTACCCTCAAGCAGGCAAGGGGGCATTTGGGGAAAGATTCGGTCGAGGCATCAAGCAATTCATGAGAGGTTTTCATATTTCTGATTTATGGAAGCGGGACTATCAAGAAGTTGTTAAGGATGTGAGTCTTGAGTTGCGCCAAGGTGAAACTTTGGGTTTGATTGGTGAGTCAGGTTCTGGCAAATCAACCTTGGCCATGGCCTTGTTAGATTTGTTAAACCAAACAGGTGCCAAGGTATCTGGTCATGTCGAAGTCTTGGGTCAGGATTGGCTCAAGTTAAATGCAGTTGAACGAAGTCGTCTAAGAGCATCCTTTCAAGTGATTTTCCAAGATCCTTTTGGTTCGCTGTCACCGCGCATGACAGTGGGGCAGATTGTTGGCGAAGGCTTGTCATTGCATCAGACTGATTTATCAAGCGATGCCAGAAAAGCAAAAGTCATCGATGTTTTAAAGGAAGTTGGTTTGGATCGAACTGCCTACAGCAGATACCCCCATGAATTTTCTGGCGGTCAAAGGCAGCGTATCGCCATTGCTCGGGCATTGATCTTAAAACCCCAAATACTGGTCTTGGATGAGCCAACTTCCGCATTGGATGTGACGATTCAGAAGCAAATATTGGCCTTATTGACGGATTTACAGCACAAATACAATATGGCTTATCTGCTGATCAGTCATGACCAAGAGGTCGTTGAGGCCATGTCCCACCGGGTCATTACCCTGAAAAAAGGTAAACAAATCAAGCATCAAGAGCTGTAAGCCAGCATTTGTTTGTCAGCCAATCATCAGGTTATAATCGAGTTTCATGTCAAAAATACATCGCAAACTTCTCGTTGCCATTGTTTTTCTGGGTTCTCTTCAGATGGGACCGGCCCTTGCTCAGTCATTGACTGAGGCTGAGCCATTGCCAAAGACATTTGCTTCATCAGTCTCATCAGTTTCAACAGTTGTTGCTGATAAGACGGAGACATTGATCAATAACGCCATGCAGTTAATTGGTGTGCGTTATCGCTGGGGCGGTAATACGCCTCAAAGCGGTTTAGATTGCAGTGGCTTTGTGCGTTACGTTTTCAATGACACGTTTGGCTTTTTACTGCCCCGCAAATCATCGCAAATGAGCAAAGTCGGTTTGCAGATCCGTAAAGACGAACTGCAACCCGGTGACTTGGTGTTTTTTAACACCATGCGCCATGCTTTTTCTCATGTAGGTATCTACGTTGGTGATAATAAATTCATTCACGCGCCTTCTAAAGGCAAGTCTATTCGTGTGGATGATATGACCAAGGTTTATTGGGAAAAGCGATACAACGGCGCACGCCGTCTTGAAAACACTGGCGGCTTTGATGTGATGTCAGAAGAGCAGCGTCAGCAACTGTTGATCGACTTCCAAGAGCGCTTGGATAGAACCGGTCGTCTATAAGCAGGGCTGGTTGCCTTTAAAGCAAGACCAACCTTCCTTAATTTAGCTACATTCTCAGTAAATTCTTTATTTGTGACATCTGCTTCATCGCAGATTCTTCACCCGCCAAAATGGCCGCATTCCTTGCTTTAAAGTCAGTTCCTCTCATGCCTTTTAACTCAGGCTGGATGACCACTTGTGCAAGGTCAAGCTCAAAAGCATTGATGCTTTTACCCATGATGGATGTTGTGTGCAAAAGAATACCCAGGCTGCCAGAACTGTCTTGAGTACTTGGTTCGGTTGATATATTGACCGCAATCACAATATCAGCACCCATTTGTTTCGCGTATCTCACTGGAACCGGAGATACCAAGCCGCCATCGACATACTCTCTACCTTGAATGATGGTGGGTTGAAAAACCCCGGGAATACTACAAGATGCCCGAACGGCCTGACCTGTATCGCCGCGCTGGAATAAAACCCCATTACCAGTCTTTAAATCAGTTCCAACAATACCCAAGGGCATCGGCATATTCTCAATCGTTTGATTTTTTACCAATCGATTGACCATGGCTTGGAGTGCATCGCCCTTGATCATGCCGCCAAATCGACCGGAGAAGGGCAGCGCCCAATCAGTGATGGCTGCTTCATCGAGTGTTAAAGCGATTTTTTGTAATTCGGTACCTCGGTATCCTGATGCATATAAAGCAGCAATCACACTGCCAGCACTGGTGCCAACCACGAGGTTGGGAAAAATTCCTTGCGATTCAAGTGCTTTTATGACGCCAATATGAGCAAATCCTCTTGCAGCACCGCCACCCAAGGCCAAACCAATCACAGGTTTTTTACCTGGGATGCTCGAGCAAGACGTCAAACCGCCCACCGTTATTACACCTAAGCCAAGCAGGGTTAAGAAACTTCTGCGGGAGTTGTGATAATCTAGATGATAATTATTATCAATTGTATTTAAATCACTATCTTGAAAGGAAGCGTTATTCATATGTTGTCGACTAAAAAATCATTGTTGGCTATTGTCTCTACCTTGGGCTTGAGCGTTGGGTTAACTGCTGCCGCACCGGCATTATCTCAGCCATCTCAAGTTTTGAACTTATATTCTGCACGTCATTATCAAACAGATGAGGCTTTGTATGCAGAATTTACCAAACAAACTGGTATCAAGATCAATCGCATTGAAGCTGATGACAATGCACTCTTGGAGCGTTTACGCAGTGAAGGTAAAAATAGTCCTGCAGATGTGATCCTAATGGTCGATGCGGCCAGATTGTGGCGAGCTGAAATTGATGGTCTTTTTCAGCCTATTCAATCCAAGGTGCTCGATACCAGAATTCCAAAAAACTTCCGCTCTAACGATATCGGTCAGGGCAGTCAGTGGTTTGGATTCTCAAGCAGGGCACGCGTGATTGTTTATGACAAGGCAAGCATCAATCCTAAAACCATCGATACCTATGAAAAACTGGCTGAACCAGCAAACAAGGGCAAGGTTTGCACGCGTTCAGGTTCTCATCCTTATATGTTGTCATTAATTGGCGCCATGTATGAGCTTCAAGGCGAAGCAAAAACAGAAGCTTGGGCTAAAGGCATGGTGGCAAATATGGCTCGTGCACCCAAGGGTGGTGACACAGACCAAATCAGAGCGGTTGCCTCTGGTGAGTGCGGTGTTGTTTTGACTAACTCATACTATTTAGCTCGCTTAATGCGTTCAACAAAGCCAGCTGATATGCAAGTTGTGGCAAAAGTTGGTTTGATTTGGCCTAATCAAAATGGCTCAGGCACTCACATGAATATCTCTGGAGGTGGAGTTGCCAGCAACGCTCCTAATAAGGCAGCGGCAATTAAATTCTTAGAGTATTTGGCCAGTGATTCAGCTCAGCAATACTTTGCCAATGGCAATAATGAGTGGCCGATTGTGAAGTCTGTCAAAACCAGCAATGAGGCATTAAATAAGTTAGGAAGCTTTAAACAAGAGAATGTTTCGATTGCATCTATTGGTAAAAATCAAATACATGCACAAAAAATATTGGATAGAGTGTCCTATAAGTAAAAAGTAAGCCTAGAATCTCAGGCTGAGATGAATATCAAGCCTGAGACC
>CALMBU010000074.1 GCA_937863045.1 uncultured Polynucleobacter sp.
AGTGCTTGATTGATCGATGGGTTGGCGTGACCAAATAAATTGACCCACCAAGAGCTGATCGCATCCAAGTAACGATTGCCATCATGGTCGTACAACCAAGCTCCTTTGCCATGAGAAATGGCCACCAGAGGAAACTGCTCATGATGTTTCATTTGAGTGCAGGGGTGCCATACCGATGCCAAGCTGCGCTCAATGAGGTCTTGAGAAAGAGATGAAACTTTTAAGCTCATTCAGCTTTGATCCCTGCTTCTTCAATCAACTTCGACCAGCGCTTTGAATCCTGTTGAATCAGCTGATTCAAAGCTTCTGGGCCTTGAGGGTTTGCATCTAAGCCAAGTGATGAGAGTCGTTCTTTTACTTCAGGAAGATTAAGAATCCGTTTTGTTTCTGCAGCAATTTTTTGTACGTCAGCTTTATTCATTCCGGCAGGTCCCATGAGTGAGAACCAAGACGTTACTTGAAAGTTTCTTAAGCTGGGTACGCCAGATTCACTCAAGGTTGGGATGTCGGGCGCATGTATTGAACGCTGCAGACTGGTCACACCTATTGCTTTTAAGTCACCCGATCTAATCAAAGGTAGTGCAGAGGCTAAATTATCAAAGCTCATATGCACTCGCCCACCCAATAAATCCGGCATGGCTTGCGCCCTTCCTTTGTAGGGGATGTGCTTGATTTTTGTGTTCGTCAATTGCTGAAATAATTCGCCTGATAAATGAATCGATGTGCCGATGCCAGAAGAGGAGTAACTCAAATCATGAGGCTTTGATTTGGCCAAAGCAATCAAACTTTTTGCATCTGTTGCAGGAACATTTTTATTTAATACCAAGACATTGGGTGTGCTGGCTAAGAATGTGATCGACTCCAAATCTTTGCGAGGATCATAGTTAAGATTTTTATATAAAAAGGGGTTGATGGTCAGAGTCCCAACCGTTCCAATCACCAAGGTATGACCATTGGGTTGAGCTTTGGCCGTCAGCTCCGTGCCAATATTGCCACCAGCACCTGGTTTATTTTCAACAATTACCTGATTATTATGGTCTTTTTGCCAATGCTCCGCCAAAATTCTGGCCAAAATATCTGGTGCCCCACCTGGGGTGAAGGTCACGATGATTTTGACCGGCTCTGAGCTGCGGTGAGGCCATGACTTTTCTGCATTAGACGCAAAGGTCAGGATACTTAAAGAAATAAAAGTTAGGATATAACGCATACCTCTATTTGAACACTTCGACCTGTATCATTGGCAATTATGACTATGAATGACCCTAAAAATTACTCGTCCATTTCTGTTGAGCAGGTCTTAGAGCTCTACGAATTGCCCATGAATGAACTGATGACTCGCGCAGCGCAAGTTCATCAAGAAAACTTTCCTGAGGGTGATATTGAATTGGCAACATTGTTGTCAATCAAAACAGGTGGATGTCCTGAGGATTGCGGGTATTGCCCGCAGGCAGCTCGATATCACACCGATGTGAAAGCCACCAAGTTGATGGATGTTGAAGAGGTTTTGGCTGCTGCTAAGGCTGCCAAAGAAGCAGGGTCTAACCGTTTTTGTATGGGTGCTGCTTGGCGCGAACCAAAAGATCGTGACATCGAAAAAGTGGTGGCCATGATCAAGGGTGTTAAGGATCTTGGTTTAGAAACTTGCGCTACCTTGGGCATGTTGGCCCCGGAACAAGCAAAAGCTTTGGGCGATGCTGGTCTTGACTATTACAACCACAATCTTGATACAAGTGAAGATTTCTACGGTGCTGTGATCAACACGCGTCAGTACCAAGATCGTTTGGATACATTGCAAAGCGTGCGCAGTGCAGGTATGTCTGTTTGTTGTGGCGGGATCATTGGCATGGGTGAAACTCGTCGTCAACGTGCCGGATTAATCGCTAAGCTTGCAAATTTAAATCCATACCCAGAATCAGTGCCTATCAATCATTTGGTACCAGTACCTGGCACTCCATTAGAGGATCAAAAAGGTGTTGATCCTTTGGAGTTTGTTAGAACGATTGCGATTGCACGTATCACCATGCCAACTGCAAGGGTGCGCCTCTCTGCAGGTCGTCAAGAGTTGGGCCGACCAGTTCAAGCGATGTGCTTCATGGCAGGCGCTAATTCAATTTTCTACGGTGACAAATTGCTCACAACCGACAATCCCGAGGCAGATGCCGATCGTGAGCTGTTGGCTGAGTTAGGCTTAAAAACTAAAACAGCTTGTAAAGCTGAAGTACTTGTTTAAGCTTTACTAAGCTTAACTAAGCTAGTCCCAGCCTAACCCAAGCCAGTTGTTGGATTAAAACTTGTGCCTTAATCCAGCGGTCACACCATACTGAGTTTTTTGATGGTTGCCATTAGCAACACCATTTGAATTACGGTGTTGATCTAAGAAACCATAGATATCAGTTTGTTTTGAGAGTTTATAAACGCCGGTTAACACCAAGCTTTTATCTTTGTCGACCAAGTGACGACTCTTATGATCGTGCTGTAACTTTGTGTAGTGGGCAATACCTAAATCCACTTTAGAACTTAACTGGTATTGCATGCCCCAGGCACTCACAAATACATCGGATGCAAACTGATCTCGCTCAGGAGATGCCTGATGACTCGTTTGTGAAATGCTACCGCGTTGAATTGCGGGTAGCTTTGAGTGAGATACACCGGTTTTAAATGTCCAGCGATTAAAGCGATACTCTCCACCAAAGTTAATGATCTTTGTTGATCCCAATGATTGTGATGCTTTAGAAGCAGTCTCTGCTGATTTAGCAACATCAATCTCTGTGAACGATCCACCCACAGACCAATTGGCATCGCGATACTTCATACCAATCGCTGTGCTACTGCCGTGCTTCACTGAACCAACTTGATTGCCACTTTGATAGCTGGCCAAAAAGGTCACACGATTGAGTTGATGTTGATACTTGATCGTGCCATCAGAACGATTGTGATTATTTTTTAAATCTGTGTAGCCACTCAAATAATGAATCAAGCCTTTTTGATTCA
The DNA here is from genome assembly GCA_937863045.1 of uncultured Polynucleobacter sp. Taxonomy (GTDB): domain Bacteria; phylum Pseudomonadota; class Gammaproteobacteria; order Burkholderiales; family Burkholderiaceae; genus Polynucleobacter. Next base: position 2,992 of record CALMBU010000074.1, read on the forward strand.
AGTTATTTGTTGGATCAAAGTCTTTGATTGCATCGTAGCCAACAGTATTCTGACGACCCAGAGTGAGCTGGCCTAAAGATTGGCTGCTGATACCCAAATGCGCTTGACGACCAAAGAAACTCTTGTTGTCTGATTTTTTGCCATGAACTGATGTGTCGCTGGATGAATTGTTATCACCCGTGTTCATATCAAAGCCAGTTTCTAGCTTGAAAAATGTTTTACTACCACCACCTAAATTTTCTTCTCCTTTAAAACCAAGGTGAGGTGCTGATAAACCTCCTGAGTTAGTGCTTAACTGAGAATCTTTGCTGTTACCAAGGTGATCTTTACCTGCATGATTTTGAACCCTCATGCCAGCATCGACTGTGCCGTAAATGGTGACATTGGATTGAGCCTGGACACTTTTGATGACCAGTGGTGAAGCCATAAGGGACATCACCGCTACGCTGATGAGCGATTTCTTCATTGTTTCTCCGTAAAAGTAATGATGTAAAAAAACAACAAAAGACGTGTTTTTTTACAGGTTCTACATAAGAACCTATTACAAAGATAACAATAAAGTCATTATTAAACCAAGTTAACTCATAAAAATAAGGTTATTTATGATTAAAATGTTGTAATAAAACAACAAAACACCCTGATATGTGTCAAAACTAATAATCGTCTGAGCGTTTAAGATATTCGTATGAACCCATTTCCAAAAACATCTCAAGATCCAATTGATGGTTTCATCATCGAATTCGATCGTGCTTTACGATCAATTGTTGGAGCAACTCCCATGCGACGACCTGTTCCAGATTCCTCAGTGATGAGTGAAGTTGAATTAAGCGCTGAAGAAAAAAAACATGCTGCAGGTTTGATGCGCGTCAATCACGTTGGAGAAGTTTGTGCACAAGCTTTGTATCAATCACAAAAGTTGCATGCAAAAAGTGATGATTTAAAAAACAAATTAGAGCATGCAGCGATTGAGGAAGAAGACCACCTGGCTTGGTGCGAGAGGCGATTGGAAGAATTAGATTCTCGTCCAAGTTTGCTCAATCCTGTTTGGTATGCAGGATCATTTGTGCTTGGTTCTATCGCAGGTTTAGCTGGTGACAAAATCAGTTTAGGTTTTGTGGCCGAAACAGAAAAACAAGTAGAGCATCATTTGGATGAGCACTTAAAAGAATTGCCAAGCAATGACCATCGTTCGCGTGCGATTGTTGCGCAAATGCGCGCAGATGAAATTGCACATGGACAAATGGCAATTCAGGAGGGTGGTGTTGAATTACCTAGTGCAATTCAAGCAGTCATGAAAACCATGGCCAAAATCATGACTGTTACGGCTTATCGCGTCTAACCCTAAGCTAACTTCTTAAGAGTATTTTCCAGCCCTATGTTTTTATTGAATTTTTACTCTTAAAATAGTATCAACATGCGCGTCTAAGTGCTTGTTCTAAATAAAGAAATTACAAAAAAACCACCAAAACACTTGACCATGAATTACGCATCCTCTAAAGTGGGGAAAAGTGTGAAAAAGTGGGGAAATATTCGTGTTTCAAGGTGCTTCTGCATTAACTCTCGATGCCAAGGGTCGCATGTCGATTCCTGCGAAGCATCGTGACGCCTTGCAATTACAAGGCGAAGGCAGAGTCACACTCACAAAACACCCCGATGGTTGCCTGTTACTTTTCCCTCGTTCTGAGTGGGAAGCATTCAGAACGCGCATCGCGCAATTACCAATGGACGCACATTGGTGGCGCCGAATCTTTTTAGGCAATGCCTCTGACATAGAGATGGATGGATCTGGTCGAATTTTGGTGACGCCAGAATTAAGAGCTGCCGCGAATGTTGAGCGCGATGTGATGCTATTGGGAATGGGCAGTCACTTTGAATTATGGGATGCCGCAACGTATGCACAAAAAGAGCAAGTTGCAATCGCACAAGGCATGCCAGATGCTCTCAAACAATTCACCTTCTGATGTTGGCCGCCCATGACATTTACCCATCGCCCAGTATTGCTGGCCGAGGCAGTCACCTCGGTATTGGGGGAAACGACTTCATCAAAGCAGCAATCACTCACCATCATCGATGGCACATTTGGGCGCGGCGGACACAGCCGAGAAATATTGAAGCATCTCAATTCGCAATCAAAGCTGATTGCATTCGACAAAGATCTTCAGGCGATTGCAGAAGCAAAAACAATTCAAGATCCGCGCTTTCAGATCATTCACGAGAGCTTTGCCTCAATGGCAGAGGAAGTGCCGATGGAGTCTATCGATGGCGTGCTCTTGGATTTGGGAATCAGTTCTCCGCAAATCGACGACCCAAGTCGTGGTTTTTCGTTTCGAGGCGATGGTCCATTGGACATGCGCATGGATACCACTCGTGGGCAGAGTGCGGCCGAATGGTTGGCAGTGGCAGAACAAAAAGACATAGCGAGGGTCATTAAAGAGTATGGGGAAGAACGGTTTGCTTTACAGATTGCAAAGGCGATTGTTGCTCGCAGAGAGCAAGGCGATCCCCTCACTAGGACCGGAGAACTCGCGTCGCTCGTGGCTGGTGTCGTCCGCACCCGCGAAGCGGGCCAAGATCCGGCCACGCGCACCTTTCAAGCTATACGGATTTATATCAATCAAGAACTCGCCGACTTGGAGAGTGGGTTGAGTGCAGCATTTCAATGCCTCAAGCCAGGCGGTCTATTGGCCGTGATCAGCTTTCATTCTTTGGAAGATCGAATCGTGAAGCAATTCATGCAAGGCTTGTCTAAGGTGTCAGTACCAAGAGGTTTGCCGCTCACTGAAAAGCAAATGCCAAAACCTCAGGCAGAATTATTGGGTCGTATCAAACCAAGTGAACAAGAGATTCAGGAAAATCCTCGCGCACGCTCAGCTATTTTGAGGGTGATGCGCAAAAACAAAAGTGATCTACTGGGGGTTGCGTCATGAATCGCTCCACCATCATTCTTTTGATCATTTTGATGTTGTGCTCATTGTCTTTGGTGGCCGCCCAACAAAAAACCAGATCACTGTATGTGGCTCTTGAGAGAGCTCAAACTGAAGAGCGACGTTTGAATCAAGACTGGCTTCGCTTGGAGTACGAGCAAAGAAATTTATCTAAGTCTTCACGAATCACAGACATTGCACGTAAGCAGTTGAAGATGCAAACGATCAATCCTGGTCGAACACAATATGTGGTGATCGATTAATGTCGCAGATATCTTTTTCTTCCACGCCTAATTTGGTCTTGCGCCTACCGATGTGGCGTTCAAGATTAATTTTATTTTTAATCTTCATTGGTTTTAGCGCTTTGGTAGTTCGTGCAATTTGGGTGCAGGGGTTTGGCAATTCCTTTTATGAAGAAAAAGGTAATAAGGCAACTTTGCGCTCTATTGAGATGCCCGCAAGCCGTGGAAAAATTTTAGATCGTCATGGTGAGGTTTTAGCAACAAGCTTGTTGGCCAGAGCGATCATTGCATTCCCTGATGCGATTCCAGAAGATTTGCCAAAAGAAAAAATTACACAACTGGCTAAGTTATTAGAGGTCAGTGAAGCAGAGTTACGTAAAAAATTTGCATCAGAAAGAAATCAAGTTTTTTTAAAGCGCCAAGTTGATTTGGATATTGCAAAGCAAATTAGGGCTTTAGGTATTCCTGGTATTGCACAAAACAATGAATACAAACGCTTGTATCCAGAAGGTGAAGCCATGGCTCACATCGTTGGTTTCACCAACGTTGAAGATCGCGGTCAGGAAGGCATGGAGTTGGCTAAAGAAAAAGATTTGGCTGGTCAGCCCGGGCGTCGTCGCGTGATCCAGGATCGACTCGGACGTTATGTTGAGGGCTTAGGAATTATTCATCCACCAAAAGATGGCGCTGACTTGCAATTATCAATTGACAGCAAAGTTCAATTTTTGGCATTTAATGAATTGAAAGCCATTGCTGAAAAGCACCGCGCTAAAGCGGCTGGTGCTGTTGTGTTGGATGTGCGAACTGGGGAGGTTTTGGCCTTAGCTAACTGGCCAACCTACAACCCTAATTCAAGAACTAATTTAAGTGGCGAGCAATTAAGAAACCGAGTTCTCACAGATACATTTGAGCCCGGCTCAACCATCAAACCGTTTGCGATTTCTTTGGCCATGGAAAAAGGTTTGGTTCAGCCAAACACCTCCATGACAATTGGTAAATCAATGGTGGTTGGTAAAAAGGCTATCACTGATACACATCCTTATCCAGTGTTAACGGTTTCAGAGATTGTGCAAAAGTCGAGCAATATTGGTACTGTCAAGATGGCGATGCAGTTGCAGCCACAAGAAATGTGGGAGATGTTCCAGGCGATTGGCTTGGGTCAAGCACCTAATTTAGGTTTCCCTGGCGCAGTTGCTGGAAGATTAAGACCGTATAAAAATTGGGTGCCAATTGAACAAGCCACGATGTCCTACGGCTATGGCTTATCTGCTTCTTTATTTCAAATGGCCCGTGCTTACAGTATTTTTGCGCGAGATGGTGAGCTTGTGCCTGCCACCATTTACAAGACAAACAACATTCCCAAGGGCACTCAAGTCATCTCTGCTAAGACTGCAATACAAATGAGAGAGATGTTAGAGCTTGTGACGCAAACGGGTGGCACTGCAACCAACGCTCAAACCATGGGTTACCGTGTCGGCGGTAAAACTGGTACCGCTCATAAAGTTGAAGGTAAGGGTTACGCAACCAATAAATACCGTGGTTTTTTTGTCGGTATGGCTCCTATGAGCGCGCCAAGAATTGTGGTTGCTGTGATGGTCGATGAGCCAAGCACCGGTGGTTACTACGGAGGTATTGTGGCTGCTCCTGCGTTTGCAAATATTGTTGCAGGTACCTTGCGCAGTATGAATGTTTTACCTGATGCGGCAGTCAAGCAAATGGTAGATAAAGAATTACAGCTTGGACCAAATGGTTCAACGCAAAAGGTGTCATTGAGCAGATGAACGCCATGTTACCAATCAACTCCATCCCACTTGAATCATTGCTCATGGAGCATGTAAAACCTGATGCTCATATGACATCAGATACGAGAGCTTTAAAAGCTGGTGATGTGATGCTGGCTTATCCAGTGGGTAATAGCAGGCAATTTACAGATAATCGAGTTCACATTGCAGAAGCTTTGAGTTTAGGTGCCGCATTGGTTTTATATGAACCAAGTGGTCTTGCAGAAGAATTAAAAACAATTTGTAAAGATAGCCGTTGTGTTGCTGTTAATGATTTAGCTGAGCAAGCTGGAGAGATTGCAGCCAATTGGTATGGCCATCCTAGTCGATTGATGAGGGTGATTGGTATTACGGGTACCAATGGTAAAACAACGGTTAGTCAGTGGTTATCACAAGCATTGCACAGCGCCGATCAACCAGCTGGCGTGATTGGTACATTGGGCGCAGGGATTGTGAGTGATTTAAGCATGACTGGTTTTACAACCCCTGATGCCGCCCGTTTACAAAGGTTGCTCAAAGAAATCCAAAGCCGTGGTGCACGCAGTGTTGCTGTAGAGGTATCTTCACATGCTTTGGATCAGGGCCGTGTTAATGGCGCTGACTTTGATACGGTCGTGATCACCAACTTAAGTCAAGATCATCTGGATTACCACGGTGATATGAAAGAGTATGCCGCTGCTAAAAAGAAGATATTAGATTTGCCAGAAGTTAAGCATGTTGTTGTGAATGCTGATGATTGGTTTGGCCAAGAGTGCTTGCAATATTTAGCGAAAAAAATGGGTGAGACCGATATCACTGTCTGGGCTTATGCGATTAAGCCAGAAAGCTTATTGGCTTTGCCATGCTTTGCAAAAAAATCTATTAAAAAAGTTCTTGCCACTGATTTACAAATGAATGATCAGGGTATGAAGTTTCAGCTCATCATTGATGGTGAGGATGCTGGCTTGATTCAATCTCGCATCGTCGGTGCATTTAACGTCAGCAATGCCTTAGCTGTACTTGCTTGTTTATTGGCTGGTGGAAAAACAATCAAGAGCGCTAAAAACTCCATCGAACAATTACAGGCTGTTCAAGGCCGCATGGAGTTAGTCTCTCGATCAACTACTCAGCATGCTATGGCGGTGATTGATTTTGCTCACACACCGGATGCCTTGGAGCAAGTGCTTAAAACATTGCAGGCGATTGCACAACAAAGAGCTGGTCAGTTGTGGTGTGTGTTTGGTTGTGGTGGTGATCGTGATCCTCTAAAGCGACCAATCATGGGTCGAATTGCAGAGAGCATTGCCGATCACGTGATGGTGACGAGTGACAATCCTCGCAGCGAAGTACCTGAAAAAATCATGGCTGATATCTTGAGTGGTTTTGTTGAGCCAGAAAAAGCTCAGGTCAATGCTGATCGCGCCACGGCTATTTTGCAAATAATCAGACAGGCCAAGCCAGAGGATGTAATTTTAATCGCCGGCAAAGGTCATGAAGAGACCCAAGAAATTGCTGGTAAAAAACACCCATTCTCTGATCGAATGCATGTGCAATTGGCCATGGGAGGTGTTGCTTGATGAATCTAAAAATGCAACACATGCCCTTGTCAATGATTGCAGAGTTTTTGCCAGATGCTCAATTGATGAACATGCCGTCATCTGACCAAGCTGTTAAACGATTCATCAGTGATAGTCGACAAGTCGTGGCTGGCGATCTATTCATCGCTTTGCGTGGTGAAAAATTTGACGCACATGATTTTTTAAATGATGTGCAAGCCAAAGGAGCGATGGCTTGCTTAATTAGTTCTGTAGAGAAATTGCCTCAAAACTTTCCAGCCATCGTTGTGAAAGACACTCAGGAAGCTTTACAACTCTTATCAAGCAGATGGAAGCAATACTGTGATCAGCACAAATTAAAGCAATTGGTGATCGTGACGGGCAGTAATGGCAAGACAACTGTGAAGGGCATGATCCAAAGTATTTTTGAGGCTGCTGTTGGTGTGGATAGGGCTCTGGCAACACAAGGTAACTTCAATAACGAGATTGGTTTGCCTTTGACACTTTTGCGCCTTGATTTAAATCATGAGCTAGCAGTCATTGAGTTGGGCATGAATCATCCAGGCGAAACAGCAGTATTAGCAAATATCGCAAAACCAAGCATTGCATTGATCAACAATGCTCAACGTGAACATCAAGAGTTCATGGAAACAGTCGACGCTGTTGCGAAAGAACATGCTTTGGCCATTGAGGCTTTGCCTCAAAGTGGTGTGGCTGTTTATCCAGCTGATTCTGAATACAGCCCTTATTGGAAAAAAATTGCCAATCAACGAAGCGTTGTTGATTTTGCATTTAATCAAAAGGCCACAGTTTGGGGTGAGTGGCTTGATCAAGCAAGCGGTCAGATGGTGATTCATACACCACAAGGTGATATTCAGGTGATGCTAAAAATAATGGGCGATCACAATGCTTGTAATGCTGTTGCGGCATCCGCTGTGGCAATCGCTGCCGGGATATCGCCAGCGATGATTCAGAATGGTTTGGAATCGTTTCAAGCTGTGAGCGGCAGAATGCAAAAGCATGTGCTGGCCGATGACATCACCGTGATTGATGATAGCTATAACGCCAATCCTGATTCTGTTCGAGCCGCCATTGATGTTTTATCCAATATCAAAACAGCGGCTTGGCTTGTGTTGGGCGATATGGGTGAGGTAGGTAATCAAGGTCCAGAATTCCACCGCGAAGTTGGTCAATACGCTGGAGAAAAAGGCGTTCAAAAATTATTTGCTCTAGGTGATTTAAGTAAAGAGACTGTTGTTGCCTATCAAGCTTCTGCCAGCCAGGGAAACGCGGCGCAACACTTTGCTGATGTTGGGGCGCTCTGTACAGAATTGAATAAATCATTACAGGCAAGAAAAAATCATGAAGGGGTGACGCTTCTGGTAAAGGGATCGCGCTTTATGCGCATGGAGAGAGTGGTTAAAGCTCTCGCAGAGGAGATGCACTGATGTTGTTATGGCTTGCAGAACTACTACAAGATGACTTTAGTTTTTTACGAGTCATCAACTACATCACTCTCAGAGCGGTGATGGCAACCTTGACTGCTGGATTGATTGGATTATTTTTTGGTCCTTGGGTGATTCGCCGTCTAACCGCCATGAAGGTGGGTCAAGCAGTTCGTACTGATGGACCACAAACTCATTTGGTCAAGACTGGCACACCAACCATGGGTGGTGTGTTGATTTTGATTGGTATTGCGATTTCAACATTGCTGTGGGCTGATTTATCTAATCGTTTCATTTGGATTGTTTTGATTGTGACTTTGGGTTTTGGTGCTATTGGTTGGGTTGATGACTATCGCAAAGTTGTTTATCGAGATCCAAAGGGCATGTCCTCTAAAGAGAAAATTTTTTGGCAATCTTTGATTGGCCTATTTGCTGCTGTTTACTTGGCATTCTCTGTATCGGAAGTAAATAACTCAAAAGTTTTAGAGCTCTTTATTAGTTGGGTTCAGAGTGGCTTCTCAATTGACCTGCCAGCAAAATCTAATTTGTATGTGCCTTTCTTTAAAGAAATCAGCTACCCACTGGGTGTGCTTGGTTTCATTGTTCTGAGCTATCTGGTGATTGTGGGAAGTTCAAACGCAGTGAACTTAACAGATGGCCTAGATGGCTTGGTGATCATGCCCGTCATTTTGGTAGGAGCAGCCTTGGGTGTCTTTGCCTATGTGATGGGTAATGTGATTTACACCAAGTATCTTTTATTTCCATATATTCCTGGCGCTGGTGAGCTGATGATTTTCTGTGGCGCCATGAGTGGAGCTGGCTTGGCATTTTTATGGTTCAACACCCATCCTGCCCAGGTGTTCATGGGGGATGTTGGCGCCCTTGCTCTTGGCGGGGCCATAGGCACTGTGGCCGTGATTGTTAGACAAGAAATTGTTCTATTCGTGATGGGCGGAATTTTTGTTGCTGAAACAGTCTCAGTGATTTTGCAGGTGGTTTGGTTCAAGTTCACTAAAAAATTCTATGGCGAGGGTCGACGAATTTTTAAGATGGCACCACTTCACCATCACTTTGAATTAAGTGGTTGGAAAGAAACGCAAGTGGTGGTGCGTTTTTGGATCATCACTATTTTGTTGGTGTTGATTGGTTTATCTAGCTTGAAGTTGCGATAGGAAAAAAGTGATTCAATTACAGCATCCATTTGGCAAAGAGCGCCCTCAGGCAATGAGGGTCTTGGTGCTTGGCTTGGGCGAGTCAGGTGCTGCCATGGTTCGTTGGTGTGTTGCTCAGGGTGCGCAAGTATCTGTGGCTGATACCAGATCACTTGAGCAGTTATCTGAAGGCGCAAAAAAATATCATCAAGCGGTTAAAGACTTGGGTGTCAAAGAGATTCATTTTGGTGGATTGTCTACAGAGTTACTGAATGGCGTGAATGTGATTGCAATCAGTCCTGGCCTATCTCCATTGCAAGAGCCAGTTCAATCATTTTTAGCTCTTGCTGCAGAAAAAGAAATTCCAGTGTGGAGTGAGATTGAGTTTTTTGCGCAAGCCATTCAGGCATTAAAAGACGAGCAAAACTATCAGGTCAAAGTGATTGCAATCACTGGCACTAATGGCAAAACAACCACCACTGCATTGACGGGCTTGTTGTGTGAAAGAGCAGGCAAATCTGTAGCGGTTGCAGGCAATATCAGCCCAGCTGCTTTAGATAAATTATTAGATATTGAAGAATTGCCAGATGTTTGGGTTTTAGAACTTTCTAGTTTCCAGCTTGAGCACACCTATAGTCTTCATGCTGATGCCGCGACTGTTTTGAACGTGACTCAAGATCATTTGGATTGGCACGGTGATTTCTCGCAATATGCAGCAGCCAAGGCCAGAATATTCAGCCCTAATACGATTGCAGTATTGAATCGCGATGATGACATCGTGATGAACATGCCGTCCGATATGGATATGCTTCGTACGATTACTTTTGGTGTTGAAGCGCCTGGTGAAGAAGATTCGTTTGGTGTGTTTCATGACACAGCCGCGGGTGGCATCGATTGGTTGGTGTGGGCTGAGCCTGATGCCGAAGCTCTTGAATTAAAAGCAAAGCGCCGTCGTAAAAAAGCGGATGTGGATGATGAGCCTTTGAGATTGAAACGTTTGATGCCTGCAGATGCTTTGCGCATCAAAGGAAGACATAACGCCAGCAATGCCTTGGCAGCTTTGGCTTTGTGCACTGCGATTGATATCCCGATGGGACCCTTACTACATGGCTTGCGTGAATACACGGGTGAGCCACATCGCATGCAATCAGTTGCCATTGTTGAAGGTGTTGAATACATCGATGATAGTAAGGGCACTAATGTGGGCGCCACCTTAGCAGCTCTGAATGGTTTAGGCCAATCAGGCTCTAATTCACGAGCAAAAATCATTTTGATCGCAGGTGGTGAGGGTAAGGGTCAAGATTTCTCTCCTTTGAGTCAAGCGCTGGCGCGTCACGGCAAAGCTGTCATTTTGATTGGTAGAGATGCGCCCTCCATTAGAGATGCGGTGAGGTCATCAGGAATCACCATTCGTGATGCAGAAACTTTAGACCAAGCTGTTGAGTTAGCTTCTGAAATCGCAGAATCAGGTGACTTGGTCTTGTTATCGCCAGCTTGTGCAAGTTTTGACATGTTCAAAGATTACGCGCATCGCGCTCAAGTCTTCATTGATGCTGTGAATGAGTTAGCTAGCTTGAAAGGTCAGGTGAGCGCATGATTCAATTCTTCAAACGTTTCAGCGCCAATGGCATCAGTGGTGTCAAAGGTGGCATCAAAGAAGGGTTCGAAGATTTTCGCTTGGGATTGCGAGACGCTACAACTGTTGTTCGTCCGACTCGCTCGCGCATGATGGAGTATGACCAACCTTTGTTATGGGCTGTTTTGATTCTCGTGACATTGGGTCTGGTGATGGTTTATTCAGCATCAATAGCTTTGCCAGATGGCCCTAAGTATTCCAAATACAGCAGCAGTCACTTTTTAATCAGGCACGCCATTTCAATAGTGATTGCTTTCACGGTTGGTGTTCTTGCATTCAAAGTACCGCTCAAGGTTTGGGATCGTCTAGCACCCGCAATCTTTGCCTTGGCTTTCATTCTGCTGATTTTGGTCTTGATTCCAGGAATTGGTAAGGGTGTCAATGGGGCTCGTCGCTGGATTTCCTTGGGCATTACGAATTTCCAACCATCAGAATTGATGAAGTTAGCCGTTGTTTTATTTGCAGCTTGGTACACCGTGCAACGTCAAGAGTATTTGCATACTTTTGTTAAAGGTTTATTACCGATGGGCGCTGCGGTGATAGCGGTGGGCGTGTTGCTTTTGTTGCAACCTGACATGGGCGCTTTCATGGTGATTGCTGTGATTGCCATGGGCATCTTATTTTTAGGCGGCATCAATGCCAAGTTATTTGGTGCGCTGACAGTATTGGCTATTGGTAGTTTTGCTTCCATCATCATCTTTTCTGAATTTAGAAGGCAGCGTATTTTTGCTTACCTTGATCCTTGGAACGTGGAATATGCGGCTGGCAAAGCTTATCAATTGACGCATTCATTGATGGCGTTTGGTCGTGGTGAGTGGTTTGGGGTTGGTTTGGGTGGAAGCATTGAAAAACTCCATTACTTACCTGAAGCTCATACGGATTTCATTTTGGCTGTGATTGGTGAAGAGTTGGGATTTGTAGGTGTTGCTGTGGTCATCGGTATTTTCTATTGGATCATTCGACGCGCTTTCTTGATTGGTAGAACCGCTTTGCAATTGGATCGAAGCTTTGCAGGTTTGGTTGCAAAAGGGATTGCTATTTGGATTGGCTGGCAAGCATTCATCAACATGGGCGTTAACTTGGGGCTGCTGCCTACCAAAGGTTTGACATTGCCTTTTGTGAGTTTTGGCGGATCAGGTTTGATGATGAATGCGGTGGCGATTGCCATCTTGCTAAAGATTGATGTGGAAAACAGAGTGTTGATGAGAGGTGGCAAGTTATGACCCACTCACCCACTTTATTGGTCATGGCTGGTGGCACTGGCGGTCATATTTTCCCAGGCTTGGCTGTGGCAGAGTATTTGCGCGAACAAGGCTGGAATGTTTCTTGGTTAGGTAATGCCAAGGGCATGGAGTATCGCTTGGTACCGCCTCGAGGTTTTGCCTTTGAATCAATTCAGTTTGGCGGCTTAAGAGGCAAAGGAATCAAAACGTTGGTGTTATTACCATTTAATTTGTTGCGAGCTTTTTGGCAGAGCATTCAGGTCTTGCGTCGCGTAAAACCAGATGTTGTCTTAGGTATGGGTGGTTATGTGACATTCCCAGCTGGAATGATGAGTGTTTTATTGGGTAAGCCATTGGTGCTGCATGAGCAAAATTCAATCGCTGGTTTAGCCAATAAAGTATTAGCAAAAGTTGCCGATAAAACATTGTGCGCATTTCCAAATGCATTGCCTGGCGCAGTTTGGTTAGGTAATCCACTGCGTGCTGGCATGAGTCAAATTGAATCTCCACAAACCCGTTACTCTGCAAGATCTGGTCGTTTGAAGATTTTGGTGGTGGGCGGCAGTTTGGGTGCTGCAGCTTTGAATGAAGTGGTGCCCGAAGCCCTTGCAAAAATCCCAGCTGAATCTAGACCATCCGTGATCCATCAAGCAGGTGAGAAGCACCTAGATCAATTGCGTCAAAAATACGCCGGCTTGAATGTGGAGGCAGACGTTGTGCCATTCATTGATGACATGGTTACTGCCTACGCTAAAGCAGATTTGGTGATTTGCCGAGCGGGCGCGATGACAGTTGCAGAAATCTCAGCAGTTGGTGTGGCATCTTATCTCGTGCCTTTCCCATTCGCTGTGGATGATCATCAAACTTCAAATGCGAAATTTCTTTCAGACGCAGGTGCTGCGGTGCTGATGCCACAAGTTGATATGACAGCAACTTCATTGGCAGCCTATTTGCAAACGGTTGATCGCACAGAATTAACAAAAATGGCTGAGCGTGCCTTGAGTCAGGCTAAGCCAAATGCAACCAAAGATGTTGCAGAAATATGTCAAATGTTATCTAAGAGAGTGGTCCAGTCATGAAGCACATTCTTCATCAAATTCATTTTGTAGGTATTGGCGGTGCAGGCATGAGCGGTATTGCCGAAGTGTTGCTCAATCTTGGTTACAAGGTGAGTGGCTCAGACATGGCTGAAAGTGCAACCACCAAACGATTACGTGAGTGTGGTGCGGAAATCACCATTGGCCATCATGCCAAGAATGTGGGCAGTGCAGAGGCCGTGGTTATTTCAACCGCTGTAACGGGTGATAACCCAGAAGTCTTGGCGGCACGCGCGGCTCGCATTCCAATTGTGCCAAGAGCTGTGATGCTTGGTGAGTTGATGCGCTTAAAGCAGGGTATTGCCATTGCAGGCACTCATGGCAAAACAACCACAACCAGTTTATTGGCATCAGTCTTGGCCGAAGGTGGTTTGGATCCAACGTTTGTGATTGGTGGCAAGTTAACTTCTGCTGGTGCAAATGCTCGCTTGGGCACGGGTGATTTTATTGTGGCTGAAGCCGATGAATCAGACGCATCCTTTTTGAACTTGTTGCCAGTGATTGAGGTGATCACCAACATTGATGCTGATCACATGGACACTTATCAGCATGACATGGCCAAGTTAAAACAAGCTTTTGTGCAATTCACACAGCGCATGCCGTTTTATGGTGTGGCGGTGCTGTGTGTCGATGATCAAAACGTGCGCGATATTTTGCCGTTTGTCTCACAACCGATTCTTGGGTATGGATTATCTGAAGATGCCGATGTGCGTGCCATTGATGTTGTTGCTGATGGACCTCAAATGCATTTCACAGCTTTGCGCCACACAGTGCGTCGTCATGGTGATACACCAGGACCATTGAAGGTCACATTGAATTTACCAGGCTTACACAATGTGCGTAATGCTCTGGCAGCCATTGCGATTGCCACTGAGTTGGGTGTGAGTGATGCGGCAATCGTTAAGGCTCTAAAAGAGTTCCACGGTGTTGGCCGTCGATTCCAGCGTTATGGAGAGGTGAAGTTGCCTCAGGGTGGTACATGCACGGTGATTGATGATTATGGTCATCATCCAGTAGAGATGGCAGCAACACTATCTGCCACCAGAGGTGCGTTCCCAGGCCGTCGATTATTACTGGCATTCCAACCACATCGCTTCACCAGAACGCGCGACTGCTTTGGTGAATTTGTGAAAGTTCTGCAAGGAGTTGATGCTTTGGCTTTGACAGAAGTGTATCCAGCTGGTGAAGCCCGCATTGCAGGGGCTGATGGTGAAGCTTTGATCAAAACTTTGGCAAAGGCCAAAGAGGTTGATCGTTTATTGGATGTTGCCAATACCAAGTTTGTGAAAGATGTGAATGAATTACCAAATTTGGTGATGAGCATGGCACGTGATGGTGATGTGATCATCACCATGGGCGCAGGATCCATCTCTGCGGTTCCTGGAAAGTTAGCGGGAGGCGTAAATGCCTAATCTGATGAATTGGAGCGAAACGGTCCAAAAAGATTTGGCGCAAGTGAATGTCGCTGCATTGGGCAAGGTCGGCGTATTGCTCGGTGGTAAATCTGGCGAAAGAGATATTTCTTTGATGTCTGGCAAAGGTGTTTTAGATGCTTTGATTTCAAAGGGTGTGAATGCTTATGCGTTTGACCCAGGCCAACAAGCAATCACAGAGTTGGCAGCGCAGAAATTTGATCGAGTCTTCATTGCTTTGCATGGTCGTTATGGTGAAGACGGCACGATGCAAGGTCTCTTAGAGCAAATGAATTTGCCTTATACCGGCAGTGGTGTTTTGGCTTCTGCACTGGCGATTGATAAACAAGCTACCAAGCGCTTGTGGTCCAGTTTTAACTTGGCCACACCTCAATTTGCAATGTTAAGTGCAAAAAGTGATTGGCAAAAAATTGTTCAAGAGCTTGGCTTGCCTATCATTGTTAAACCAGCCAGAGAAGGTTCATCGCTTGGTTTGAGTAAGGTCACAAAGCTTGAAGATTTGCCAGCGGCGTATGCATTGGCAGCCAAGCTTGATCGTGATGTGATGGCCGAGCAATGCATCATCGGAGAGGAATTGACTTGTCCAATTGTGGGTGATGGTGAGAGTGCGCGCGCCTTGCCTGTCATCAGAATCGTGGCCCCAGACTCCAACTACGATTATCACAACAAATATTTTTCAGACGACACCAAGTATTTGTGCCCTACGGGCTTGGATTTAGCCCTTGAGGCAAAAGTACAAGAGCTTGCTTTGAGTGCTTACCGTGCTTTGGGTTGTAAAGGTTGGGGTCGTGCAGATGTGATGATTGATCGCAAGACCAATCAACCTTATTTATTAGAGATGAATACCGCCCCTGGTATGACAGGCCATTCTTTGGTGCCAATGGCTGCTAAAGCAGCTGGGGTTGAATACGCTGATTTGGTCTTGTGGTTATTAAGCAAGGCAGGTGTTCATTCATGAAATTCTTGCGCATCATCTTCGGTTTCTTAGGTTCTGTGAGTGCCACTGTGTTTGGCCCGATCTGGAATCACGCCAAGATGATGCGTGCGATGGCTAATTTGTTGTTGTTGATTGCTTTGTTAGTGACATGCGGATGGCTTCTATTTTGGTTGGGTCAAAAACCAGCATTCACTTTGAATCATTTAACGATTGAGTCATTGGATGGCCGTGAGCTCAAGCATGTGAATTTGCCAACAGTTAAAACCCGAGCTTTAGATCAAGTGAAAGGTAATTTCTTCACGATTAGTTTGGACCAGGCCAGACAAGCTTTTGAAACCATGCCTTGGGTTCGTCGAGCAAGCGTTCGACGTGAATGGCCTAACGGCATTGTGGTGGCGATTGAAGAGCATCAGGCTTTGGGTGTATGGGTTGGTGATACACCTCGCTTGATCAATACCTATGGTGAAGTATTTATAGCAAATATGGCAGAAGCAGAAGATGGATCTTCATTATTGAGGTTCAGTGGTCCTGAGGGTAGCAATAAAGATGTCTTCAGAAAATACCAACAATTGAATCTTTGGTTTGAGCCATGGCAAGCGAGCGTGAAGAGTCTTGAGCTTTCGTCCCGCTACGCCTGGAAAGTTAAGTTGAGTAATAACTTGAACATTGAATTGGGTCGAGAGCTCGATGAGCGTGATTCAAAACAAATTCAATTAAGTGTTGAACGTTTGATTAAAAGTTGGCCGCAGGTTCAGGAGAAATGGGGTCAGCGAGTGGATTCAATTGACCTTCGTTATGCCAATGGCTATGCCATCAATATAGGAAAAAAACTGTGAGCGTTATCAGTAAAGACACTAAAGATTTAATTGTTGGTTTGGATATTGGTACATCCAAAGTGGTTGCTTTGGTGGCCGAATTAAATCCAGATGGTCAATTCAATGTGGTGGGCTTAGGTCAAGTCAGTTCTAAGGGGTTGAAAAAAGGCGTGGTCGTTAACATTGAAGCCACGGTTCAGTCTATTCAAAAAGCGCTTGAAGAAGCTGAAGTGATGGCTGATCGTCGCATTGCTCAAGTATTCACAGGCATTGCTGGAAACCACATTCATAGCTTTAACTCAACAGGCATGGTTGCCATCCGTGACAAAGAAGTATCAGCTGGTGACGTTGAGCGAGTGATTGAGACAGCCAAGGCGATCAACATTCCAACGGATCAACAAATTCTTCACATCCTCACTCAAGAATTCATCATTGATGGACAAGAGGATGTGCGTGAACCGATTGGTATGAGCGGTATTCGTCTTGAGGTCAAGGTGCACATTGTGACTGGTGCGGTGAGTGCTGCGCAGAACATTGTGAAGTGCGTGCGCCGTTGTGGCTTAGAAGTGAATGATCTGATTTTGCAGCCATTGGCTTCAAGCGTTGCTGTCTTAACTGAAGATGAAAAAGAATTGGGCGTCGTGTTGGTGGACATTGGTGGTGGTACCACTGATATCGCCATTTTTAGTCAGGGCGCCATTCGTCACACCGCAGTCATTCCAATTGCTGGCGATCAAATCACCAATGACATTGCGATGGCTTTACGCACTCCGACCATCGATGCGGAAGATTTAAAAATTCATTTTGGCATTGCTCGCCAAAGCATGGCCAATCCGAACGAAACCATTGAGGTCCCAGGTGTTGGTGATCGTGAAGCTCGTGCAATGTCACGCCAAGCATTGGCTGCCGTGATTGAGCCACGTGTTGAAGAGTTATTGAGTTTGGTTCGTCAAGTGGTGCGTGAATCAGGGATGGAAGATTTGGTTTCTTCAGGAGTTGTTTTGACTGGTGGCACGTCTTTGATGCCGGGTGTGGTTGAGCTAGCAGAAGAGGTTTTTGCTAAACCAGCGCGCGTTGGTTTCCCTGAATACAAGGGACATTTGAGTGAAATTTTAAGAAGTCCACGTTATTCAACAGGCTTAGGTTTGTTGATGGAGGGGCGTGTGCAGTTGGTGCGTGGTCGCCGAATTGCTCAATCAGGAACAGTACAAAACGTTGTGGCGCGTATGCGCGAGTGGTTCATGGGAAATTTTTAAGAATCAAAAAGTATTAAAAGAATTTTTAGTTTTATTTTTGTCGTCGTCAACCGTAGTTATAAGGAGGTAGTATGGAATTTGAAATGTTAGATGCAGAACCGGCGGGTAAGACCATTATCAAGGTGGTCGGTGTGGGCGGTGCAGGCGGTAATGCTGTGCAGCACATGATTCGTCGCGGTGTACAAGGTGTTGATTTCATTTGCATGAATACTGATGCAGGTGCACTTCAACGTTCTAAAGCAAGCGTCAATATTCAGTTGGGTGCAACGGGTTTGGGTGCTGGTGCCAAACCTGAAGTGGGCGCATCTTCTGCGATTGAAGCTAAGGCACGCATTGCTGATGCATTGCAAGGTGCACACATGGTATTTATCACTGCTGGTATGGGTGGTGGTACAGGCACGGGTGCAGGCCCAGTGGTTGCTCAAGTTGCCAAAGAAATGGGTATCTTGACTGTTGGCGTGATCAGCAAGCCATTTGATTTTGAAGGTGCTAAGCGGGGCAAAGTGGCTGAGGCTGGTGCTCATGAAATTGAAAACTACGTAGATTCATTGATTGTTGTTCTTAATGAAAAACTATTCGAAGTCATGGGTGAAGATGCTGAGATGGACAAGGCCTTTGGTTGTGCAGATGATGTATTGCACAACGCGGTTGCTGGTATCGCTGAAATCATCAACGAGCAAGGCTTGATCAACGTTGACTTTGAAGACGTTAAAACAGTGATGAGTGAGCAAGGTAAAGCCATGATGGGAACGGCCACTGTTTCTGGCATGGATCGTGCTCGCTTAGCCGCTGAAGCAGCCGTTGCATCACCATTGCTTGAGGGTGTTGATTTGTCAGGCGCGCGTGGCGTGTTGGTGAACATCACAGCAAGTCGCTCATTGAAGTTGTCTGAGACTCGTGAAGTGATGGGCGCGATTCGTGGCTATGCCGCTGAAGATGCAACCGTGATCTTCGGTACCGTTTACGACGAAAGCTTGGGTGATGCTTTGCGTGTCACAGTGGTTGCTACTGGTTTGAACGGTGGCAAGCGCAAAGAAAAGCAGCCTGAAGTTATTTGGCGCAACACACAGGCAACTGGAACTTACGATGGCGCTCCAATGATGGCCAATTTAAGTTCTTTTGCTCCTCAAAGTGCAACCGCAACTGTTGCCATGGCAAATACAGCTAGCAATGTCAGCGCCTTAGGTGCGACTGAGCCAGCGATGCCGGTGGGATCAGCCAGTGATTACGCAAAATACGATGTGCCAAAAGTGTTTCGTAGCAATCGTGAATCAAATGAGCCGCGTTTGGGCGCAAATAGTTCACCTGAAGCAAAAGCCATGATGGATAAGGGTGCTGATTATTACGATATTCCAGCTTTTTTACGCAAGCAAGCTGATTAAGAATTTGTTGTAATT
>CALMBU010000075.1 GCA_937863045.1 uncultured Polynucleobacter sp.
ATTATTTACACATCAGTTATGTAACTTTTATTACTTTTGTAAGTTCTTTACCCTATAATTTGCATACAAATTAAAAAATATTAGCCCTGCAGACAACAAGATAACGAGACAACGAGACAATGAAAAATAAAGAATTACAAGACATCTACTTCCGGTTTTTGAACTTGGTTCGCTCAATTGAAGAGCTACCAAGCTTTCCTAAATTAGATGCCACTGAAACTCAGCTTCTTAACGAAGTTGCAACTCATTGGAAAAGTGGCGAACGCCTCTTGGTCAGTGATGCGATTGCGATGCGCGAGATTGGATCTCCTGCAACCTTGCACGCACGCCTAAAACAATTGCGTGACAAAGACATGGTGACTTACGTGGTTGAAACTGATGGCCGTAAAAAATACATCGAGCCTACTGCCACTGCGTTGAAATATTTCTCAGATATTTCAAACTGCATGATTGAAGCCACAGCCAAATAAGTAAAGCCCAATAAAAAAATTAAAAGAAAAACAAAAAAGCTCCTGAAATATCAGGAGCTTTTTTTATTGCTGGAGCGAATCAAGAAGCAATCACCTTGCCAGGGTTCATCAAATTATGAGGATCCAAAGCCTGCTTGATGGCTTTCATCACACCCAAGGCCACTTCACCGCGATGGCCTTTTAAGTAGCCCACCTTTTGTTGGCCCACGCCATGCTCGGCTGAGATAGAACCATTCATCTTCTCAACCTCGGCGTAGACCAAAGCTTGGATCTCTTTAGACTTGCTCGTGAAAAATTCTTCAGTTTGTGCTGAGCTTGGTCCTGCGATGTTGTAGTGCAAATTACCGTCACCCAAGTGACCATAGTTGATCACGCGCACGCCTGGGTACTTTGCTCTGAGCATGTCATTGCAAGTGGTGATGAAACTCGGAATCGCTGAAATTGGCAAAGACACATCGTGTTTTATATTAGGACCATCATCGGCTTGCGCCAAAGGCACGTGCTCACGCATGTCCCAAAACTTTCTGGCTTGAGCAAGATTGCTTGCAATCGCTGCATCACTGGCACAACCAGATTCAAGGGCGCCTTCTAAGATGGACTCCATCAACTGCATGGCGTGCTCTTCGCTCTCGTAATCAGAAATTTCTACCAACACTTCATAAGCATTCGGGCCGCTCAATGGACTGGCCAGAGCAGGGTAGTAATGTTTCAACAATGCCAAACTTTCATCAGACATCATTTCAAAACCGGTGAGTTGTGCTGAAGCGCCTGCTTGAAAGCGATTCAATAACTCCACTGCAGCATCAGCATGAGGCACCGCCACCAAAGCGGTCCAATTGGCCACTGGGCGTGGGAATAATTTCATCACCGCGGCGGTGATGAGACCCAAGCTGCCCTCAGCACCAATGAACAAGTCACGTAAATCGTAACCCGTGTTGTCTTTGCGCAAACCGCGCAAGCTATTCAAAATCTCGCCATTGGGCATCACCACTTCAAGACCCAGACAAAGCTCGCGGGCATTGCCATAACGCAACACGGATGTGCCGCCTGCGTTGGTTGATAAATTGCCACCAATCGTGCAACTGCCCTCAGCACCCAAGCTCAATGGAAAGTAACGATCAGCTGCTGTGGCGGCCTCTTGAAGTGACTGCAAAATCATGCCGGCCTCAACCGTGATGGTTTGATTCGACGTATCGATGGCACGCACTTGGTTCATGCGGTTCAAAGAGATCACCACCTGCCTGCCATCACTGTTAGGGGTCGCGCCACCGCACATACCGGTGTTGCCACCTTGCGGAACAATCGCGATGCGATTGGCAGCGCACAGTTTTACAACCTCTGACACTTCTTGTGTATTGCCCGGACGAAGAGCGGCGATCGCTTGACCACGATAGCGCTTGCGCCAATCAACCAAATAGGGCTCTAAATCATCAGGGGCTGTGATCACTTGAGCTTTGCCAATGATCTTCTCAAAGCCAGCAATCAATTCTTGATCATTCAATGACATCTTGTCTTCCTCAATTGTTCTAATATTTTTTACTGTTTATTCTCTTCTTGTTTCTTTTCTTCTTGCTGCTTAGCTTCTAATTGTTTTGCTTCCAACTGCTTCGCTGCTAATTCTGCTTCTGCTTTTTTCATTTTCGCTACTTTTTTCAATGGCTTCAAATACGCTAATAATGCAAAGTAGGCCACCAAACTTAAAACAACTTCTAAACCAGCCAAGTAAGCGGATAAGCCCTTGTCATTCAGACGCACCACACCTTCCATGAAGTACAACATCACCAACATCGATGCCCACTGCATCGTGTAATTGCGTGCTTGCCATATACCTTTTAATGCAAACAGCATCGGCAAGACTTTGATCACTGCCCATGAGCCACCTGGTTTGATGGGCGCCAAAATGGCTTCCCACAAAATACACAACACGATCAGTGCAAACCAAGAAAACCAAGCGATCAAACGCCAATGATCTTTGGGCGCTAACTCTGGGTGTGACTGAAGCGAAGCGCTCATGCTGATAATTTTCTGGCCATCTCAGCCAAACGTTTACCTTGTGCAATCGCTAATTTTTTCTCATCAGCAGAAATCGGTGCTGAACCATCGGCTTTTGCAAAATGCGTCACACCATAGGGTGTGCCACCGGTTTGCGTATTCATTAACTCAGGATGACTGTAGGGTAGACCCACGATCACCATGCCGTGATGCATCAAAGGAATCATCATGGATAAGAGGGTGCTCTCTTGACCACCGTGCATGCTGCCGGTGCTGGTGAACACGCAGGCAGGTTTACCAACGAGTGCACCAGACAACCACTCGGAGGTGGTGTTGTCTAAAAAGTATTTCATGGCTGAAGCCATGTTGCCAAAACGTGTGGGTGAGCCCAGAGCCAAACCAGCACATTCTTGAAGGTCTTTGTTCTCAACGTAAGGAGGGCCAGACGCTGGGATATCAGATTCAGTGGCCTCGCAAACAGCAGAAACTGCAGGCACTGTGCGCAAGCGCGCAGTCACGCCAGGAACGCTTTCAACACCTTCAGCAATCAGCTCTGCCAACTGGCGCGTAGCGCCATGTCGGGAGTAATAAAGAACCAAAACGTTAATATCAGAATTCATAGAATGTGTACTCGTTGATGTATCTTGCTTATGATAGAGCCGTGCAAGCAATTCGTCATAAAGACTCTTTCCTCGATTTTTTTAAATACCTGCGTGAACGCGCCAAGGTAAGTCGTATCAATGAAATGGCAGCCAGCCTGTCTTTCACGACCATCTTATCGATTGTCCCTATGGTAACGGTTTCTTTTGCGCTCTTGGCAGCCTTGCCCAGTTTTTTAAAGCTGCGCTCAGCCTTTCAGCAGTGGCTCTCAGACAATCTGATTCCAGGAGCCATCGGCGACCCCATTCTGATCTACCTCAACCAATTTGCCCTCAAAGCAAAAGGCTTGACCATCTTTGGTACGGTTGGTTTGGTGATTGGCGTATTTTTCACATTGATCACGGTTGAAAATGCCTTCAACCGGATTTGGCAAGTTCAAAACCCACGACCATTCTTAAAGCGCCTGGGCATTCATTTGGTCGCCACGGTCATGGGCCCACTTTTATTGGGCTTGAGTATTTACTTGAGCTCCATGGTTTTGAGTGCCTCTAAGGGTTTGATTGGTCCTTTGAGTGATGGCTTTAATTTCATGGCAGGGGCTTTTCCAATCTTGCTCTCAACCCTGTCATTCAGTTTGGTCTACAAAATTCTGCCTTATGAGCGGGTCGAGTGGCGCGACGCTATTCTTGGTGGCGCCTGCGCCGCCATCGTTTTCGAATTGGCCAAATCTGCCTTTGCCTGGTTTGTGGCCAGTTACCCTATCTATAAAACAGTCTACGGCGCTTTTGCCATCTTGCCTTTGTTCTTGGTCTGGATTTACTTGACTTGGTGGGTGACTTTGGCGGGCGCCACGATGGTGGCGAATATGCCCATCATCAGGGCTTGGAAACGACCCAAGACCCAAGAGCCTTGAAAAACCCCTGAGAACTTCAAAAGAACCCACCCTAGCTGGGGTAAGCCCCTATATCAAGGGGCTGGCGAGTCTTAAAACCTACTGCTAGACTGAATCTACAAGACACAATAATAGGAGACAAGTATGAAAGTCAGCGACATTCTGCGCTTCAAAGGATCAACGCTTTACACCGTTGCGCCAAAAACTTCACTTGCAGCCGCAGTGCAAACCATGTCAGAAAAAGACATTGGTTCCTTGGTGGTGATGGAGAACTCTCAGTTGGTGGGTATCTTGACCTTCCGTGAGGTGATCAATGCTTTGGCTAAAAATCACGATGCCTTGCACAAGGAAACAGTCGGCTCTGTCATGGAAAAATCTCCTATGACTTGCACCTCAGAGATGGACTTAGACAAAGCCCGCCACATCATGCTTGATCAACACATGCGTTACTTGCCTGTCTTAGATGGCAAGATGCTCAACGGTGTGATCTCTTTCTATGACGTTGCTAAAGCGGTGGTAGAGGCACAAGGTTTTGAAAACAATATGCTCAAAGCCTACATCCGTGATTGGCCAGCAGCTGAAGAGTCTGGGGCGCCTGCTAAGTAAAGCAACTTCGTTATAAAGCGACTTCGCAAGGCGATTCTGCAAAGAGATTTCCCCTAGAAAATTTGTACTCTTTGCCAAGAATTACAAAAATAATAAAAAATTATAAAAAATAAGAGTGGCAAATCAAGCTTCATGGCCAGACCAATGTCATAATTGAGGCATGGCTGGAAGCACACTAGGACACTTATTTCGTATCACCACTTTTGGTGAATCTCATGGACCCGCAATCGGAGCTGTTGTCGACGGCTGCCCTCCGGGCATGTCTTTATCGGCTGAAGATATTCAGCTGGACTTGGATCGTCGCAAACCTGGCACCTCACGCCACGTCACGCAACGTCAAGAAGCTGATCAAGTAGAAATTCTCTCTGGTGTGTTCGAAGGTAAAACAACCGGCACCCCCATTGCATTGGTGATTCGTAACACCGATCAACGCAGTCAAGACTATGGCGACATCTTGGACAGTTTCAGACCAGGACACGCTGACTACACTTACTGGCACAAGTACGGCATTCGTGACCCACGCGGTGGCGGTCGTTCTTCTGCACGTTTGACAGCTCCTGTTGTGGCAGCTGCGGCTGTTGCAAAAAAATGGTTGGCTGAAAAACATGGCATCAGTTTTTATGGCTACATGACTCAATTGGGTGATCTTGAGATTCCTTTTGAAGATCAGTCACAGATTTCGCAAAACCCATTCTTTGCACCCAACGCCAAAATCATTCCTGAGCTAGAGACCTACATGGATCAACTGCGCAAAGCGGGCGACTCTTGTGGTGCACGCTTGACCGTGGTGGCTAAAAACGTACCGGTTGGTTTGGGTGAACCTATTTTTGACAAATTAGACGCAGACATCGCGCACGCGATGATGGGCATCAATGCCGTCAAAGGTGTTGAGATTGGTGCAGGCTTTAAGAGCGTTGCTCAAAGAGGCAGTGAGCACGGCGATGAAATGTTTGCCGATGGTTTTGCAAGTAACAATGCTGGCGGCATGTTGGGTGGCATCAGCAGTGGTCAAGACGTGGTCGTATCCATTGCGATCAAGCCAACTTCATCGATCATGTCGCCAAAGCAATCCATTGATCGTGCTGGCGGTGCCTACGTGGTGCAAACCAAAGGTCGTCACGATCCTTGCGTGGGTATTCGTGCCACTCCAATCGCTGAAGCCATGTTGGCCTTGGTGATCATGGACCATGTCTTAAGACATCGCGCCCAGTGCGGTGATGTCAGTGTCAGTACGCCACGCATTCCAGCACAACGTCCTTAAATAGAGTGCTGCAATGACTGGTCTGGTACGACTGTCTTTCGCAGCCTTTTTCTTTTTCTACTTTGCCTACATTGGGCTGATGTCGCCCTATGCCAGTCTTTACTTTGCCAGTAAAGACTTCGGCGCGATTGAAATCGCCGCCTTGATGTCGATGTTTCAGATCACCCGCATCTTGGGCCCCTTTGCCTGGGGGTGGTTGGCGGACATGCGCCGTGATCGCTTGGGCATCATGCGCATCACATCAGCACTGGCTTGCATCATCTTCACCGGTATTTTTTATCTAGAGAGTTACATCGCTTTACTCATCTGGATGTTCTTATTGAACACCGTCATCAGTAGTTTGATGCCTTTGGGTGAAGCAGCCACGGTGCACGCTCTCTATAAAAATAATGATTTTGATAAACGCTATGGTCGCTTAAGACTTTGGGGTTCAATTGGTTTCATTGCCATGGTGCTGGGCGCCGGTGCTTGGTTTGAGGCCTTTGGCATTGATAGCCTGCCTTGGTTTGGCATCGTGGCTTTATTGATCATGACCGCTTTGACCTTGACCTTGCGTGAGCCGCCGATGGATGTGGTGGTGCACGCTGACGTCAAGTTAAGCGATGTGCTCAAAAATCCAAATGTTCAATGGTTCATGTCTGCCAACTTCTGGATGATCTTTGGCCATGCAGGTTTATATGTTTTCTACTCTTTGTATCTCGATCGTTTGGGTTACTCCAAAGGCGAGATCGGATTATTTTGGATGTTAGGTGTTTTGGCTGAAGTGATATTTTTTTACTTTCAAAGTTACTTTTTTGCCAGATTCACCACAAAGAACATTTTGCTCGCAGCCTACTTCATCGCGGTCGTGCGTTTTGCTTTGATGGCTTATGTTCCTGAGCTAATCATTCTGATTTTGGCCCAAGTGATGCACGCAGCCACCTTTGGTGCGCACCACAGCGCCAGCATCAAGATGTTGCAGACTTGGTTCAAAGGACCTTTGCAAGCCAGAGGGCAGGCGCTATACACCACAGTGTCATACGGCATTGGTGGCACCGTGGGTGGTTTGTTCGCTGGTTGGGTTTGGGAATACTTGGCACCGCACCACGTCTTTGGTTTGGCAGCGCTCAGCAGTCTATTGGGCTACTGGTGCATCAGTCGCGTTAAGCCACAGCATGACACAGCAGTGATCAAGAATTAAAAAATCACATGCCAGAGTAATTCGGGCCGCCAGAACCTTCAGGATTTAACCAAACAATATTTTGGGTTGGATCTTTGATGTCACAAGTTTTGCAATGCACGCAGTTCTGCGCATTGATTTGTAATCGCTTACCTTGCTCACTATCCACATACTCATAAACACCAGCAGGGCAGTAGTGTTGCTCTGGACCATCAAACACGGGTAAGTTCGTGATCACTGGCACCATTGAATTACGCAGCGTTAAATGCGCCGGCTGATTTTCTTCATGGTTCGTATTAGAAATAAACACAGAAGACAATTTATCAAAAGTGATTTTTCCATCAGGTTTTGGATAATCAATTTTCTGACACTGATCAGCAGGTTTTAAATACTCGTGATCAGCGTACTTGGTGTGAACAGTCCATGGCACATTGCCACCGAATAATTTTTGCTCAATGCCCACCATCAAAGTGCCCACATACAAACCTTTGCCCATCCATGGTTTGAAGTTGCGCGCCTTGTTCAATTCTTGATACAGCCAGCTCTTCTTGAAAGCTTCTGGATAAGCGCTTAACTCATCACCAGAGCGCTCTTGAGTAATCGCTTCAAAGGCAGCTTCAGCTGCCATCATGCCGGTCTTGATCGCGGCATGGCTGCCTTTGATGCGAGAGGCATTTAAAAAGCCTGCCTCGCAACCAATCAATGCGCCACCTGGGAACACTGTCTTTGGCAAACTGTTCAAACCACCAGCGGTGATCGCGCGTGCACCATAGCCAATGCGCTTGCCGCCTTCGAAGAACTTGCGCACGCTTGGATGAGTTTTGTATCGCTGGAACTCTTCAAAAGGACTGAGGTAAGGATTGCTATAAGACAAGCCCACCACAAAGCCAACGGCCACTTGATTGTTTTCTAGGTGATACAAAAATGAACCACCATAAGTATCAGAACTGAGTGGCCAACCAGCGGTGTGGATCACCAAACCTTCTTGGTGAAGTGCTGGATCGATTTCCCATAACTCTTTGATGCCTAGACCATAGCTTTGTGGATCTTTGCCATCATCCAATTGATAGCTCTCGATCAATTGTTTGCCTAAGTGACCACGAGCGCCTTCGGCAAACAGCGTGTACTTGGCACGCAACTCCATGCCCAGCTGAAAGTTCTCGGTGGCTTGGCCATCGCGACCAACACCTAAATTACCAGTGGCAACGCCGATCACTTCACCTGATTCACCAAACAAAATTTCTGCTGCTGGAAAGCCTGGGAAAATTTCTACCCCAAGGTTCTCGGCTTGAGTGCCTAACCAACGAGTGAAGTTCGATAAGCTCACCACATAGTTGCCATGATTTTTAAAACACTCAGGCAACATCCACTGAGGGGTGGTGTAAGACTTACTCTCAGTCAGGAACATAAAACGATCTTCAGTGACTGGAGTATTTAAAGGCGCACCTTGTTTTTTCCAATCAGGGATCAATTCATTGATACCAATCGGATCCATCACCGCGCCTGACAAAATGTGCGCGCCGACTTCAGAACCTTTTTCTAAAACACAGACAGAGATCTCTTGACCTTTTTCAGCGCTCAATTGCTTTAAGCGAATCGCGGCTGATAAGCCAGCGGGGCCACCACCGACAATGACAACGTCATAGTCCATGGATTCACGCGGGCCAAATTGTTCGAGTAGCTCTGGGCTGGTATTCATGCAATCTCCATAAATGAGTTCTGCTGACTCACTCAATCACTGATTTAATAGTCATGATTTTAAGTTCATTCTCAATTGATGCTCTAACAAACCATAAAAGAGCTAAAAGGAGCCCCCAAAGCTCAAGTATTACAGGGGTTTAGCGCATTTATTCGCTTCCGAGGGCAATTCTGTCAAGGTGGCGTCAATAGAATGGTATATAAATGGAGGTTTGGCATATTGTTTGCTTAATAGCTAATGAGTCAAACAATCGGTTTTAGAGGCTAAAACCAGCTATCTTTGGATCAAATGGGAGTTTTTAATGAATAAGGTTTACGGTTCTGCAAAAGAGGCTTTGGCAGATATTGTCAAAAATGGCCAAACTTTTGCAGTGGGTGGTTTTGGTTTGTGTGGCATTCCTGAGGCTTTGATCGCAGCCTTGCGCGATACAGGTGCTACCAATCTAACAGCCATTTCTAATAACGCTGGTGTGGATGGCTTTGGTTTGGGTCAGCTATTAGAAACTCGCCAAATTAAAAAAATGATTTCATCCTACGTTGGTGAAAACAAAGAATTCGAACGCCAATATTTAGCCGGTGAGTTAGAGCTTGAGTTCACACCCCAAGGCACCTTGGCAGAAAAACTTCGCGCAGGTGGTTGTGGCATTCCTGCTTTCTTTACTAAGACCGGTGTTGGCACGATCGTGGCCGAGGGTAAAGAGATCCGCGAATTCGATGGCGAAAAATATGTGATGGAACGCTCTTTGGTTGCAGACATTGCTTTGGTCAAAGCTTGGAAAGCAGACAAGGCTGGCAACTTGATCTACCGCCACACAGCGCGCAACTTCAATCCAATGTGCGCGATGGCTGGCAAGATCACGGTGGTTGAAGTTGAAGAGATCGTTGAGAACGGCGCATTTGAGCCTGCTGATGTGCACACACCAAGTATTTATGTGCATCGCATCGTGTTAAACAAACATCCAGAAAAGCGCATTGAACAGCGCACTGTTAGCAAGGCTTAAGGAGCAAGATCATGGCATGGAATCGTGATGAAATGGCTGCACGTGCAGCCAAAGAATTAAAAGATGGTTACTACGTTAACTTGGGCATTGGCTTACCAACCTTGGTAGCGAACCACGTACCAAAAGACATTGAAGTTTGGCTTCAATCAGAAAACGGTTTATTGGGCATTGGCCCATTCCCAACAGATGATCAAGTCGATGCAGACTTGATCAATGCGGGTAAACAAACCATCACAACCTTACCAGGCTCAGCGATTTTTTCTTCCGCTGATTCATTCGGCATGATTCGTGGCGGAAAAATCAATATTGCTATTTTGGGCGCGATGCAAGTCAGTGAAAAAGGCGACTTGGCCAACTGGATGATCCCAGGCAAGATGGTCAAAGGCATGGGCGGTGCGATGGACTTGGTTGCGGGCGTTAAACACGTGGTGGTCTTGATGGAACACGTGGCCAAGAAAAAAGACGGCACAGAAGACATCAAGATTTTGCCAAGCTGCACCTTGCCATTGACCGGCGTGGGTGTTGTGAACCGCATCATCACTGATTTGGCTGTGTTGGACGTCACGCCTCAAGGCATGAAACTACTTGAGCTTGCACCTGGTGTGAGCAAAGAAGAAGTGATTGCTAAAACAGGTTGTCCTTTGGATACCAGCGCCGTTTGATCATGAAAGGTGCCAAGCAAGCAGCCCAGCAAGCCGCTCATTTGCATGCGCATAAGAAGGGTGACGCTCAGCATCTTCATTACCGAGAGTCTCATCAAGCCGGCATTCTCTTAGCAGCTTTGCTGCTAACATTTTTCTTTGCCGGCATTGAAGCATTTGCAGGATTCTGGGCCAACTCCTTGGCCTTGATTTCTGATGCTGGTCACATGGTCACTGATGCATCGGCTTTGGCGTTGGCCTTGTTGGCACAAATCATTGCCAAGCGACCACCTTCGATAAAAAATTCATTTGGTTTTGGACGCGCAGAGTCTTTAGCAGCGTTTGTTAATTGCCTGGCCATGATTGCCTTGATCATTTGGATCGCCATTGAAGCCATCTCACGCTTTAATGAGCCACATCAAGTTCAGGGTCAGACAGTGATGATTGTTGCTGTGATTGGCTTGGTGATCAATTTGATCGTTGCTTGGATTTTGTCTAAAGATAAGAAAAGTGTTAACACCAAAGCAGCCTTGGTCCATGTGATGGGCGACCTCTTAGGTTCTTTGGCCGCATTGATCGCCGGTGTGGTGATTCATTTCACAGGCTGGATGCAAATCGATCCGATCTTGTCATTGTTTGTTTGCGTCTTGTTGATCCGCTCAACCACGGATGTATTGAAAGAGTCTTATCACTTCTTGATGGAAGGTGTGCCTCATCACATCAATTACGTGCAAGTGGGTAAAGACCTGCAAGCGATTGATGGTGTTTTGGCTGTGCATGACTTGCACGTTTGGGAAATGTCACCAGGACATCCTGCTTTGATTGGTCATGTGGAGGTGCGTGATATGCAAGACTGGCCCATCACCATGGAAAAAATAAATAAGATGTTGCTAGAGAAGCACGAGATTGATCATGTCACCGTGCAACCTGAGATGCCTAGCTAGTTGATTAACTAATTAATCAACTAAGTGCGCAAACCAACTGAGCAAGCTAAGTAAGTTAACTAAATTATTAAATTCGGAGTTATTGGAAATGAGTATGTTGAAAGGTAAAACAGCATTGGTCACCGGTTCAACCAGCGGTATTGGTTTGGGCATTGCTAAAGCATTGGCAGAGCAGGGTGCCAACATCATGATGAACGGCTTTGGAGAAAAAGACGCAGCGATCGCTGAAGTCAAAGCCTTTGGTGTTGAAGTGGATTACCACGGTGCCGATATGAGCAAGCCGGCAGAAATCGAAGCGATGATGCACGCTGCTGAAAAACGTTTTGGCGCGGTTGATATTTTGGTCAATAACGCAGGCATTCAGCATGTGGCCAATGTGGAAGACTTTCCCGTCGATCGTTGGGACGCCATCATTGCGATCAACTTATCTTCAGCGTTTCACACCACACGCATGGCTTTGCCCGGCATGAAGCAACGCAACTGGGGACGCATCATTAACTTGGCATCTGTGCACGGCTTGGTGGCCTCTGCACAAAAGTCAGCCTATGTGGCTGCCAAACATGGCATCGTTGGTTTAACAAAAGTAACAGCACTAGAAACAGCGCAAACAGGTGTGACTTGTAATGCGATTTGCCCAGGTTGGGTGTTAACACCCTTGGTACAAAAACAAGTCGATGCTCGTGCAGAAAAAGATCAAGTGAATAACGAAGAAGCCAAGAAACGTTTGCTTTCAGAAAAGCAACCTTCTGGCGAATTTGTCACCCCTGATCAATTGGCAGCTTTGGCGGTGTTCTTCTGTAGTCCAGCAGCCACACAAGTGCGTGGTGTTGCTTGGAACATGGATGGAGGCTGGGCAGCCCAATAATGCTCAAGCGCTTATTACAACGACTATTTAAAAGAAACCCTCAGGAGTCTTTTGAGATCAAACTCGATAGCTCTGTCGAGTTGTCGCAAGCACCAGCACCAGCACCAGTAATCGATTACCCCATCCCAGTCGAGGATGTTCCTGATCTTCCTGATCCGGGATGTAGAACGAATTACGTGCAATGTGTCAGCACATCTGGCATGCACAAGATGGCCTATCACGAGTGGGGCGACCCCAATAATCAACGCGTCTTGATTTGTGTGCACGGCTTGACCCGTCGCGGTAGTGACTTCACTGTTTTAGCCAAGGCCATGTCAGATCGTTACCGCGTGATCTGCCCAGACATCGTGGGACGGGGGGATTCTGATTGGTTAAAGAACCCGATGCTCTATGGCATTCCACAATACGTGAGTGACATGAACGCACTCTTTGCGCAATTAGGTCTGCGAGAAGTTGATTGGTTTGGCACATCGATGGGTGGTTTGATCGGAACTTTTATGGCGAGCCAAAAAAACTCACCGATCAAAAAAATGATTCTCAATGACGTTGGCCCAAGAATTGAGCCAACTGCGCTCAAACGCTTGAATGATTATGTTGGTAAGCCTTTGCGCTTTAAGAGCAAAAAAGAAGGCTTGATTTATCTCAACCGCATTTGTGAACCTTTTGGAACTTTCACGCCAGAGCAGTGGAAAGACTACAACGGCCCTCATTTGAAAAAAGACGGTGATCAATGGGTGGTGCATTACGACCCAGACATTGTTAAACCATTTGCGGCGGTCAATAAGATGACTGCCATGATGGGTGAAATGATGACCTGGAAAGCCTACGATGCGATCACTGCTGAGATGCTGATCGTGCGTGGTTCGGATTCTGATTTGATTTCAGCGGCCACGGTGAGTGAGATGTGCCGTCGCAACCCCAGAGCAAAGAGTACGGAAATTCTTGGGGTGGGACATGCTCCGGCATTCATCACGCCAGAACAGGTATCCTTAGCACGTGAGTTCTATAGTTAAGACTGATTTATTGTTTGGAGAAGACCTTCATGCCCATGCCATGGGCGTGAAGGAGATCCTGCTCTTCTTAAAATTAGATGAAGCCAGCTGCTTGGCTGCCGAGCATCTTGACTCAACACTCTCGAAAGAATCCTTAGAAAAACAATTGGGGCAAGAAGTTGCTCAATTGATCATGGGTTACCGTGCGCTCAAAGCGGCGCAATTAAAAATCGCCCGTCAATCATCAAATCAACTCGGTCAAAGTGCCCAAGCCCAAGTAGAAGTATTAAGAAAGATGCTTTTGGCATTTGCGCATGACTTGCGCGTGGTCTTATTGCATTTGGCATCCGTGGTGCAAACTTTGCGTTGGGTCACCTCACAAAGAATCGAGACCCCAACTTCTTGGGCACAAGACATCTTGGATGTTGATGCAGCTTTAGCCAATCGTTTGGGTATTTGGCAGTTGAAGTGGGAGATGGAAGATTTAGCGTTTCGCTGCTTGGCTCCTGACACTTATAAACAAATTGCCAGCTTGCTCGATTCCAAGCGCGTTGAGCGTGAAGCATTCATTGCTGATGTCATGACTCGCTTGCAAACAGAGCTGAATCAAGTCGGCATCAAAGGTGAAGTGCAAGGCAGACCAAAACACATCTACAGCATTTGGAAAAAAATGCAGGGCAAAGCCATCGACTTTGCGCAGCTCTACGATGTGCGCGCATTTCGCATCATGGTCGATGATGTCAAAGATTGCTACGCAGCTTTGGGCATCGTGCACCACATCTGGCAACCGATCCCAAAAGAATTCGACGACTACATTGCCAGACCAAAACCCAATGGCTACCAATCACTGCACACCGTGGTGATGGACACTGACAATATTTCATTTGAAGTGCAAGTCAGAACCCATGAGATGCACAAGCAAGCCGAGTACGGTGTGGCTGCGCACTGGCGTTACAAAGAAGCGGGCAAGCAAGGCTATGCCGGCACCGTGAGCGCCAAAGAAGAGTACGACCGTCGCATTGCTTGGGCCAGACAATTGATTGCCTGGAAAGAAGATGCCTGGGATCAACTCAAAGGGCAAGAGCTCGATGATCAAATCTATGTACTGACACCTTTGGGTCAAGTGGTGCCTTTACAACAAGGTGCCACACCGATTGATTTTGCTTACTCGGTTCACACCGACTTGGGTCACCGTTGCCGGGGCTCACGCGTCGATGGCGCGATGGTGCCTTTGGATACGCAATTAAAGAATGGCCAAACCGTTGAGATCATTTCTGTCAAACAAGGCGGCCCTTCATTGGATTGGCTGAATGCTGAGAGAGGTTACCTTGCGACCAATCGTGCCAAATCAAAAGTGCGTGCTTGGTTCACGGCGCAACAAGCCGAACAAGATGGTGACAAAACTGACAAAGATGAAATTGTTACTGAAGTTGCGAAACCTGAGTTGCCTGACATCATCTTGCGCAAGAGCAAAGTTAAATCGGGTCAAGGCGATGTCTTGGTGGTGGGCGTTGATTCTTTGCTCACGCAACTATCTCGTTGCTGCCGCCCAGTGCCACCAGACCCCATCAGTGGGTTTGTGACCAGGGGTCGTGGTGTATCGATCCACCGACAAGACTGCAGCACCTTCAAACAACTATTGGCCAGAGCACCCGAAAGAGTCGTGGTCACGGAGTGGGGCAATCAACCCGAAGGTAAATCATTGTTCCCAGTCGACTTGGCTTTGATGGCCGTGGATCGTCAGGGCTTGTTACGAGACATCTCAGAAGTGTTCTCACGCCTAAAAATCAACGTCACAGGCGTCAAAACACAGTCTCGCAAAGGCATTGCCAGCATGCAATTCACGGTGGAAGTGCCCTCGACCAATGGTTTGCAAACCGCTGTGAGCGCGCTTTTAGAGGTCAAAGGGGTCACAGAGGCGAGAAGGAAGTAGCCACAAGTGATAAACTGTCGCTCTTAATAGGCTCGTAGCTCAGTTGGTTAGAGCGCTTCCTTGACATGGAAGAGGTCGCTGATTCGAATTCAGTCGAGCCTACCAACGAATAAGCATCATTTAAAAATGGTGCACTGATGTAAAAACTGGCGCGGAATGTCCTAGGTTCAAAAAGACCCCAGAGCACCGCGCTTAATTTTTGGAGTTGATATGGTTGTTGTCACATTACCTGATGGATCAAAGCGCGAGTATCCCGCGCCATTGACCGTTTTCGAAGTGGCACAAAGCATTGGTGCTGGTTTGGCTAAAGCTGCTTTGGCCGGTAAGGTCAATGGCAAATTGGTTGATACCAGTCACTTGATCGACTCTGACAGCAATATCGCCATCGTGACAGACAAAGACCCAGAAGGTTTGGAAGTCATTCGTCACTCCAGCGCGCACTTGATGGCCTATGCGGTCAAAGAACTTTACCCAGAAGCCCAAGTGACCATCGGTCCTGTGATCGAGTCTGGTTTTTATTATGACTTTGCCTACAGCCGTCCATTCACACCAGAAGACTTGGTGGCGATTGAAAAGCGCATGGCTGAGTTGGCTAAAAAAGACGAGAAGATTGAGCGTCGTGTGGTGAGCCGTGATGAAGCTGTTAAATATTTCAAAGGTTTGGGCGAGCACTACAAAGCAGAATTGATTGAAGCGATTCCGCAATCTGAAGATGTTTCTTTGTATTCAGAAGGTGGCTTCACTGACTTGTGCCGCGGCCCTCACGTGCCATCGACTGGCAAATTAAAAGTATTCAAATTGATCAAAGTGGCAGGTGCCTATTGGCGCGGCGACAGTAAGAATGAAATGCTCCAGCGTATTTACGCCACAGCATGGGCCAAGAAAGAAGATCAAGACGCTTACTTCCACATGTTGGAAGAAGCAGAGAAGCGCGATCACCGCAAACTAGGCAAGCAACTCGATCTATTCCATTTCCAAGAAGAAGCCCCAGGCTTGATTTTCTGGCATCCAAAAGGTTGGACGATTTGGCAGCAAGTAGAGCAATACATGCGCCGCGTTTACCAAGAGAATGGTTACCAAGAAGTCAAAGCTCCGCAAATCTTGGACCGTGCACTCTGGGAAAAATCAGGCCACTGGGATAACTACAAAGACAATATGTTCACGACTGAATCTGAAAATCGTGCCTATGCTTTGAAGCCCATGAACTGCCCAGGCCACGTACAAATTTACAACGCTGGTTTACACAGCTACCGTGAACTGCCTTTGCGTTACGGTGAGTTTGGTCAGTGTCACCGCAATGAATCATCTGGTGCTTTGCACGGTTTGATGCGTGTGCGTGGTTTCACACAAGACGATGGCCACATCTTCTGTACAGAAGATCAAATCCAATCTGAAGTCGCTGACTTTGACAAAGCCGTGCGCGCTGTTTACCAAGACTTTGGTTTCACAGAAGTGGCCGTTAAGTTAGCTTTGCGTCCTGCCAAGCGCGTCGGTGACGACGCGATTTGGGATAAAGCAGAGGCAGCTTTGCGCAATGCTCTGAAATCTTCTGGCCAAGAGTGGGAAGAGTTGCCAGGCGAAGGCGCTTTCTACGGTCCAAAAATTGAATACCACCTCAAAGATTCGATCGGTCGTTCTTGGCAGTGCGGCACCATGCAAGTCGACTTCTCAATGCCACTTCGTTTAGGCGCTGAATACGTTTCTGCTGACAATGACCGCCAAGTACCGGTGATGTTGCACCGTGCGATTGTGGGTTCTTTGGAGCGATTTATCGGTATTTTGATCGAAAACCACGCCGGCGCGATGCCTACCTGGCTTGCACCAACTCAGTGCATAGTGATGAATATTTCCGGAAATTCAGCCGAATATGCTGAAAAAGTACAGCAAATCCTCAAAAAACAAGGATTTAGGGCTGAAGTTGATTTGCGGAACGAGAAAATTACGTTTAAAATCCGTGAGCACGCAATGCAGAAGGTTCCTTATCTCATCGTTGTCGGTGACAAGGAAGCAGAAGCAAATGCGGTGGCCGTGCGCGCCAGAGGTGGAGTTGATTTAGGTGTAATGCCAATCGAAGACTTCATCGCCCGACTCCAACAGGATGTATCCCAGAAGGTCGGACCCCAGCCAGTCTGAGGTGAGCAAGGTCTTGTTAAAAAATTTTGAAGGAAACACGAGATAGCTACTGAGAAAACTCATCGTATTAACCGGGAAATTACTGCCCCCGAACTACGATTAATTGGCAACGACAGTGAACCACTTGGAGTGGTGAAATTGGCCGATGCTTTAAGACTGGCGGAAGAGAGCGAATTAGATTTGGTGGAGATTGCCCCAACGGCAGAACCTCCGGTTGCCCGTGTGATGGATTACGGCAAGTTCAAATACCAAGAAGCTAAGAAAGCTCACGAAGCGAAGTTAAAGCAAAAAGTCATTCAGGTGAAGGAAGTTAAATTCCGCCCTGGCACTGATGACGGTGACTACAACGTTAAGTTGCGCAATTTGGTGAGATTCTTAGAAGAAGGTGATAAAACAAAAATCACTTTGCGTTTCCGAGGTCGTGAATTAGCCCACCAAGAAATTGGTGTGCGCATGTTGGAAAGATTGAAAGCTGATCTAGAGCCGTATGGCGCTGTTGAGCAGTTTCCAAAGATGGAGGGGCGCCAGATGGTGATGGTTCTCTCCCCCGTCAAGAAGAAATAATTACCTGAAAAGGTGATGCAGTAACCCGGCGACGTAAGTCAGACCGGAGAAGGACGAAAGTCCTATTTAGAAGTATGTCTGGGTAATAGAAGCGCAATCGTCGATTGCCACCTAAGTCGTACAAATTAGTGAAAAGGGAGCAGTTATGCCCAAGATGAAAACGAAAAGCGGTGCAGCTAAGCGTTTTAGAGTTCGCGCAAGCGGTTCTATCAAACGTGGTCAAGCGTTCAAGCGCCATATCCTGACCAAGAAGACGACAAAGAACAAACGTCACCTTCGCGGTGCAGTTGCCGTACATGATTCAGATGTGAAATCAGTACGTTCTATGATGCCTTACGCTTAACCTCAGACGAATAGGAGAATCACATGCCAAGAGTCAAACGCGGGGTTACAGCTAGAGCCCGTCATAAAAAAGTTATCGATGCTGCCAAAGGTTACCGTGGCCGTCGTAAGAATGTATTCCGCATTGCTAAGCAAGCGGTTATGCGTGCAGGTCAGTACGCTTACCGTGACCGTCGCAATAAGAAGCGCGTATTCCGTGCTTTGTGGATTGCACGTATCAATGCTGCTGTTCGCCAATACGATGTGACATACAGCGTATTCATGAATGGTATGAAGCGATCAGGTGTTGAGTTAGACCGTAAGGTTCTATCTGACATGGCGATCAACGACAAGCCAGCATTTGCTGCCTTAGTCGCTCGTATCAAAACAGTAGTAGCAGCGTAAACAGGGCCCGCACATGGTTTCACTCGACCAAGTTGTCGAGGATGCCAAGCGGGACTTCGATGGTGCCGCCGATTCGGCGGCCCTCGAAGACGCCAAGGCACGCTACCTCGGTAAATCCGGAATTCTCACAGAGCGTCTTA
Organism: uncultured Polynucleobacter sp.; assembly: GCA_937863045.1. GTDB lineage: Bacteria > Pseudomonadota > Gammaproteobacteria > Burkholderiales > Burkholderiaceae > Polynucleobacter. Next base: position 18,618 of record CALMBU010000075.1, read on the forward strand.
AGTCGCTAGGTGCGTTGGATCCTGAGGCACGCAAAGCAGCCGGCGCAGAAATCAACCAAGTCAAATCAGCCGTAGAAGCAGCGCTCAATGCGCGTCGCCAAGCATTGGCTGATGCCGTTTTACAAACTCGTTTAAGTGCTGAAGCCATTGATGTCACCATGCCTGGTCGTGGTCAAGACAGTGGTAGCTTGCATCCAGTGATGCGCACCTGGGAACGTGTTGAACAAATTTTCAGATCAGTTGGTTTTGATGTGGCTGATGGCCCAGAAATCGAAAACGACTGGTTCAATTTCACGGCACTCAACAGCCCTGAAAATCATCCAGCCAGATCCATGCAAGACACCTTCTATGTTGAAGGTGTTGATGAGCAAAACAAACCATTGCTTTTGCGCACGCACACCAGCCCAATGCAGGTTCGTTATGCCAGCGCTCATGTGGCCAGATATGCCAAAGATGCTAAAAATGGAGCAATGCCACCGATCAAAGTGATTGCACCAGGTCGCACCTACCGTGTGGACAGTGATGCGACGCACTCACCGATGTTCAATCAAGTAGAAGGCTTGTGGATCGCAGAAAACGTATCGTTTGCTGATCTCAAAGGTGTGTACACCGACTTCTTAAAAACATTCTTTGAAACGGACGCCATTGACGTTCGTTTCCGTCCATCGTATTTCCCATTCACAGAGCCATCAGCAGAAATTGACATGGCCTTTGGATCTGGAAAACTGGCGGGTCGTTGGTTAGAAATTTCAGGAGCAGGTCAAGTTCATCCAACCGTATTGCGCAACATGGGCCTAGACCCAGAGCGTTACATTGGATTTGCTTTTGGCTCAGGTTTAGAGCGCTTGACCATGTTGCGCTATGGCATTGACGATTTGCGTTTGTTCTTTGAAAACGACGTTCGTTTCTTATCTCAATTCCCGGCTTAATTCAGACTGAGCAACCATCATGCAATTTTCAGAATCCTGGCTCAGACAATACGTTAATCCTGACATGACAACGGAGCAGTTGTCACATGCTTTGACCATGGCAGGTCTTGAAGTTGAAGAAACTCGTCCTTTAGCACCGCCATTCACACAAGTGGTCGTTGCAGAAATTCTAGAAGCTGCGCAGCACCCGGATGCAGACCGCTTGCGCGTATGTAAAGTGAATGCTGGTGGCGAAACACTTCAAATTGTTTGCGGTGCACCGAACGCTCGCGTTGGTATCAAGATTCCTTGTGCTTTGGTTGGTGCGCAATTGCCACCATCTGAAGAAGGTGGCAAACCATTTGCGATCAAGCTTGGCAAATTACGCGGTGTTGAATCTCAAGGCATGTTGTGTTCAGGTCGCGAACTAGGCATTGGCCAAGACTCTGAAGGCATCATGGAGTTGGCGGCCGATGCACCAGTTGGAAAAGACATTCGTGAACACTTAAAACTTGATGACACGATTTTCATCATCAAGCTCACACCTAACAAAGCTGATTGTTTATCGATCCTGGGTGTGGCGCGTGAAGTCTCTGCGATCACAGGTGCCAAACTCTGTACACCAAACATTGAAGCGCAAAAGAGCAGCATTCAAGACAAGCTCAAAGTCACTGTAGAAAACAAAGACCTCTGCGGTCGCTTTGCTGGTCGTGTGATCAAAGGCGTGAACGCTAAAGCCAAAACACCGGACTGGATGGTGCGTTGTTTAGAAGGCGCTGGTCAAAGAAGTATTTCTGCTTTGGTAGATATCTCAAACTATGCGATGTTGGCGATTGGCCAACCAACGCACGTTTTTGATTTGAACAAAATCAAAGGCGATCTCACAGTTCGTTGGGGTCGCGATGGTGAACAATTAGAACTATTGAATGGCCAAACAGTATCTGTAGCGCCATTGAATGGTCAAGGTGTTGGCGTGATCGCTGATGCCAACGGTGTAGAAAGCATGGCAGGCATCATGGGTGGTAACCCAAGCTCTGTCACTTTAGACACTCAAGACATTTATCTCGAATCTGCTTTCTGGTGGCCATCTGCCATCCAGGGTCGCAGCAGAAGATTCAACTTCTCAACCGATGCTGCGCATCGCTTTGAGCGTGGTGTTGATCCTGCTGGCACCGTCAATGCATTGGAATATGTTTCAGCATTGATCACTCAGATTTGTGGTGGTCAGCTAGGTCCTGTTGATGACCAAATCGTTAACTTGCCAAAACGCTCAGACGTGCGCTTAAGAGTGGCTCGTGCACAAAAAGTCATTGGCGTGCCATTGACGGCTGATGTGATTGCAGGACTATTTGATCGCATTGGTTTGCAATACCAGCGCGAAGGCAATGAAGCATTTGTGGTCAAAGCCCCAAGCCACCGTTTCGATATTGAAATCGAAGAAGACCTGATTGAAGAAGTTGCCAGACTCTACGGCTTTGAAAACATTCCAGCCAACCCACCAGTGGCAGAGCAGCGCATGCAAGGCACGCAAGAGCCTAAGCGCGGCATCCATCAGTTGCGTCACGCCTTGGCAGGCAGAGCCTACCAAGAAGTCATGAACTTTGGTTTCATCGACGCTGACACGGAAGAAAAATTAGCAGCTAACACCAACCCTATCAAAGTACTCAACCCGATCGCAAGTCAATACTCGGTCATGAGAAGTAACTTGATTGGTGGTTTGGTACAAAACTTAAAACAAAACATCAACCGCAAAGCAACGCGTGTTCGTCTATTTGAAGTAGGTCGTGTATTCCTGCGCAACCCAGAAGCTCAGGTGGGTGAACTCAGCATCGCTGGTTACGACCAACCGGTGCGTGTGGCAGGTTTGGCCTATGGCCCAGCATTGCCAGAACAATGGGGCACAGCCACTCGTTCAGTTGACTTCTTTGATGTCAAAGGTGACCTAGAAGCACTTTTAGCGCCTTTGGAGTTCAAAGCAGAAAAAACAGAACACCCAGCCTTACATCCTGGACGCAGTGCACAAATTTCGATCAAAAAGCGTGGCAAAGACATTAACTTGGGCGTGATTGGTGAGCTTCACCCACGTTGGCAACAAGCCTATGACATCCCAGGTTCAGTGGTCTTATTTGAAATTGACTGGGCAGCCATCCAAGACATCGGTTTACCGGTCATCAACACGATTAGCAAGTTCCCAGCTGTGACCAGGGACTTGGCAGTGGTGGTGGATCAATCGGTCACTGTGACCCAATTGCAAGATGCCATGAAGTCATCAAAGCAGCTACTGATCAAGAAAATCGACTTGTTTGACGAATTCAAGCCAACTGCAGGCAGAATGGGCGGAATGGCTGAAAACGAAAAGAGTTTGGCATTTAGGATCACTTTGTCAGACGAATCAGGTACATTACAAGATGCTCAGATCGAACCGGTGATTTCAGCCCTGTTAGAGGCCATGAGCGTAAAATGCAAAGCAAGAATTCGTTGATCCCGTTGACCAACGACGCAGCAAAGAACAGAATAAGCAG
>CALMBU010000076.1 GCA_937863045.1 uncultured Polynucleobacter sp.
GCTTTTTGGCTGATGCCAATAATTCTTCTGGCTTTGAAGCTTCAAAACGCAACCAAACATCTTTGGCTTTGAGTTTGCCGCGCTTACCACCCAAACTTTCAACGGCCAATGACTCACCCTCTGATGCTTGCGCCATCAGGGTGGCAATTTTTATATCGCCGCCATCTTCATGCAACAAATGCATTAAAGAGATATCCCGCCGCTGGCCTCTAAGGCGATGCCATTGATATAACTGGATTCATCGCTGGCCAAGAAAGCGTAAACATTGGCCAACTCTTCAGGCTTGCCTAAACGTCGCAACCATGAACGATCTTTCATGCCGTTCAAAACATCTTCAGGCATAGAAGCCAAAATACTTGTTTCTACAAATCCAGGGCAAACAGCGTTCACACGAATGCCTTTAGGGCCTAATTCTCTGGCCCAAGTGGTTGTGAAGCCAATCACGCCATATTTGGTCGCTGCATAATTTGTTTGACCAAAGTTACCATACAAACCAACCACGCTCGATGCGCTCACAATTGAACCGCGCCCTGCTTTAAGCATATGAGGCACAACCGCTTGCGTGCAATTAAATACGCCCTTCAAATTGACATCAATCACCGCATCAAATTGTTCTTCAGTCATATTGACCAAACGAGCATCTTTGGTGATACCCGCATTGTTGATCAAAACATCAATGCGACCATGACGCTCCATCACAGCTGCCACAACCTCATCAATATTTTTGCGATTCGTGACATTCATCACAAAGCCATCAGCCTGGCCGCCGGCTGCTTTCAGTTGATCAAGAGCTGCTTGAACTTGTGCATCGTTCATGTCACAAATAATAGAAATGCCACCCTCATCACAAAACTTTTGTGCAGTAGCAAAACCAATGCCATTCGCACTACCAGTGATGATGCAAACTTTATTCTCTAAACGCTTGGCCATATTTTTTGTCATTTTTTTAATCCTTAAGTTCAGTCATTAAAGAATGAATCTTCACAAATACTCTTATTTCAATAACTCTAAAAGCTTGCGATGCACACCGCCAAAACCACCATTGCTCATCACTAAAATATGATCTCCGGGTTTTGCTGCTTGCTTCACCGCTGCCATGAGTAAATTTAAATCATCAAAGGCTTGAGCTTTTGCGCCCAATGGAGACAAAGACTCTTTTAAATCCCAGCCCAAAGCATCTTTACCAGTTGCTGAGCCGTAACCAAAAACCAAATCTGCATCTTGCAAGCTATCGGGTAATTGGCTTTTCATGACACCCAACTTCATCGTATTGGAGCGTGGCTCTAACACCGCCAAAATGCGTGTATTGGCATCACGCCCCACGCGACGTCGCAAACCATCAACTGTGGTGGTGATCGCTGTTGGATGATGGGCAAAATCATCATAAATGGTGATGCCATTGACTCGGCCAATCACTTCCATGCGACGCTTCACATTCTTAAATGTGCCCAAAGCTTTAGCCGCATCTTGTACAGAAATACCCACATGATGAGCAGCAGCGATCGCAGCCAAGGCATTCAATTGATTGTGGCGGCCAGTGACAGATGCATCTATATCCCAAGAAACCTCAGCCACATCCTTGCCCTGATAAATCACTTTGAAGCCATCGTTGACTGTATCCAGCAAAGACCAATCCCCAGGCTTGATGGATTGTTCAGGTAAAGCAAATCGCTCAAGACTTGACCAACATCCGCGCTGCACCACTCGCTCTAAACTTTGCTCTGCGCCATTCACGATCAAACGACCCATGGCGGGAACAGTTCGAACCAAATGATGAAATTGAGTTTCGATGGCAGTGATATCAGCAAAGATATCTGCATGATCAAACTCTAAATTATTCAAAATAGCTGTTCGTGGTCTGTAATGAACAAATTT
>CALMBU010000077.1 GCA_937863045.1 uncultured Polynucleobacter sp.
TGGCTATTCAGACATTGATTGATCACACTCAGCAAAGCGTGAGTGGCTTTGTGCGTGTGAAGTTGTACAAAGGTTCTGTCACCGTGGTTGCACGTGATTCTAAAAACACTCTGTTTGATCAAAACATTGCAACGTTTGACGATGACGGTGGCGCTTACAACCAAGCCGATGCTGGTGGATTCATTAAATTAAATGCTTTACGTATGCGCATCGCTGCCAATGCACGTCGCAAACGTGGTTCTTGATAAATCAAAGATTAGAAGGGTAAGACATGCAATTCGAACAAGTAACAGTGAATAAAAAAGCCAACGTTTTTTTTGACGGTAAATGCGTTTCCCACACAGTCACTTTACCAAGTGGCGAGCGCAAATCAGTTGGCGTGATTTTGCCAAGCACATTGCGCTTTGATTTAACAACCAAAGAAGTGATGGAAGTGGTTGATGGCACTGCTCACGTGAGCATCAATGGTGCATCAGAACAAGCGTTTGCTGCTGGTCAATCATGGACAGTTGAGGCGGGTGGTTATTTCGTGATCCGCGCTGAGCAGCCGGTTCATTACGTTTGTCACTTCGGTTAATCGTTGATTGAGTGATTAATTCTTGGGCAGGCCAGTGATGGTGTGCCCAGGAAGAACACCTTTCTTGCTGAACCAGCCCTGGTTCATTTCTAAAGCAAAGCGAATGGGCTTTGTTGGGCAATGATTATCCTCAGTCATTGCTTTCATTTCTGAAATATTCACAATTTTTCCGTCGTCTGCGATGAAAGCGATGGCCAAAGGGATTTTTGTGTTTCTCATCCAAAAGCAATGAGTCGCGCTTTGCTCAAAAATAAAGAGCATGCCGTCATCAGCCGGCATGTAAGTGCGATGCATGAGGCCTAATTGACGTGCTTTTTCTGTTTTTGCCACTTCTGCTTGTATTTTGTAGAGGCCTGCATACAAATCAATCGTAGGACCTTGCTGGGCCATCGCGGTTGAACTGAAAACAAGATAGGCAAAAATAGCGGTGAGAGTTTTGTGAAGCATCAGACGGAAAATCCTGAAAAATTTTTCAATGTATTCATCATACTTTAATGATATTGGCGCAATTAAAACTTCAATAAATGACTGGTTTTAATAAAAAGATTTATTCCAAAAAATACCAAAAATAGGGCTTACCCCCAATTTGAAACTTATGTTTAGAATAGGGTATATGAGTCGAAAACCTAAAACCGCCAACCCCATAGATTTCCCCGCTTTTCAGGAGGATCACGCCACGGTGATGGATCGCCAATCTGAGCGTGTTCAACCACCTAAGATGTACCGGGTTGTTTTATTGAATGATGATTTCACACCCATGGAATTTGTGGTGATGGTGATTCAAGAATATTTTCATCATGATCAAGAGCGCGCTACACGCATCATGTTGCAAGTACACCTAGAAGGAAAAGGGGTTTGTGGTGTATATACTAAAGATGTCGCTTTAACCAAAGTTCAACAAGTTGTAGATAGAGCCCGAGAGTCTGGGCACCCATTGCAGTGCACTATGGAGGAAGCATGATTGCTCAAGAGTTAGAAGTTACCTTGCATATGGCATTTGTGGACGCTAGAGCGTCTAGACATGAATTCATCACAGTTGAACATTTATTGTGTGGCTTGCTCGACAACGCCACAGCAGCAGATGTATTGAAAGCGTGCGCTGTCAATATTGATGACTTGAAAAGTAATTTAAAAAACTTCATCAATGACAACACACCCATCGTGCCTGGTTCAGATGATGTCGATACTCAACCAACCCTAGGATTCCAAAGAGTGATTCAGCGCGCCATCATGCACGTGCAATCAACATCTAATGGCAAAAAAGAAGTGACAGGCGCGAACGTCTTGGTGGCTATTTTTGGTGAAAAAGACTCACACGCCGTTTACTATCTTCAGCAACAAGGCGTGACACGCCTTGATATTGTTAATTACCTGTCTCTTATACACATCTCCGAGCCCACGAGACAGGCAGAAATC
>CALMBU010000078.1 GCA_937863045.1 uncultured Polynucleobacter sp.
ATTGGGCGTACCTTACTCTGAAGTGGACCGAGTTTTCTTTGGTTTAGGTATTGAGCAATTGAATATGGTGACAACGGTTAACTCACCAATCAGTTATCAAAATTATGTCACTGCATACGGCAATAGCAATATGAACGTGCCATTCACAATTGGTTGGTCCCGCGATGGTCGTGACAGCGCCTTGATTCCTTCTCGCGGTACATACCGTCAAGTGAACCTTGAGGCCGGCACCCCTGTGGCTGATCTTCAGTACTACCGTGCCTTTTATCAGCACCAGTATTTCTTCCCTATATCTAAGGGTAATATCCTGTCGTTCAACGGTGAAATTGGTTACGGCGACACTTTTAACAATAAGCCATTCCCTGTGACCAAAAACTACTTTGTGGGCGGTATTGGATCAGTGCGAGGCTTTGCGCCAGGTTCTTTGGGACCAACAAGCACCAACCCTACAACTGGCCGAATTACCCCCGTGGGTGGAGCTTCAAAGTTAGTGGGTAATGTGGAATATACTTTCCCAGTTCCAGGCTCTGGCGTCGATAAAACTTTGCGTATTTTCAGCTTCTTTGATGCTGGTAACGTTTATGAAACTACCCCAGATTTATCTGGCTTGAGAACATCTTACGGTTTTGGTTTATCTTGGATATCACCGCTGGGTCCCTTAAAATTCAGCTATGGTTTCCCAATGAGTCAAAAACCAGGGGATCGTTTGCAGCGCTTCCAGTTCCAAATTGGTACCGCGTTTTAATATTTGAAGGATGTGTTTATGAATCGTTTTGCTAAAAAGTTCGTTCAATCAACTGTGATTTCAGGTTTGGCATTGAGTCTTTTCTCTGTCACAGTAATTGCTGCTGATGATAAGGATTTCAGCGGTCGTATTGGCGTTGTTAATTCTGAGCGAATTTTTAAAGACTCCAACATGGCTAAAGCTAGTCAAACCAAGTTGCAAAGCGAGTTTGCGAAACGTGAGAAAGATTTGCGTGATGATGCGCAAAAAATTAAAACAGCAGCAGAGCGCTTAGACAAAGATGCCGCAGTCATGCCTGAAACTGAGCGTGTGCGCCGTCAACGTGAATTGGCTGATGCTGATCGTGAGTTACAACGCAAACAAAGAGAGTTCACTGAAGATGTGAACCAAAGAAGCTTCGAAGAGCGTTCAAAGATTGCGCAAAAAGCCAATCAAGCACTTAAGTCGGTTGCAGAGCAACGCAAGTTAGATTTGATTGTGCAAGAAGCTGCTTACGTTAATCCTAAGATTGATGTCACAGATGATGTCATCAGAGCACTCAACAACCTACGTTAATTATTAAGAGATTCATAT
>CALMBU010000079.1 GCA_937863045.1 uncultured Polynucleobacter sp.
TGATCTGGCTTTTTGTTTGTATGGCGCATTAATAAAAAAATGCAGTTCCGCATTAATGCGTCAGCGCTTGAACATATTGCCCATGCCTTTGGCTGCCATGCCACCCAGCATCTTAGCCATCTTGCCACCTTTGAATTGTTTCATCATCGATTGCATTTGTTCGAATTGCGCCAAGACGCGATTCACTTCTTGCACTTGCACTCCAGCGCCCGCAGCAATACGACGTTTTCTACTTGCTTTTAAAAGTTCAGGCTTCCTTCTTTCTGCTGGCGTCATGCTATCGATGATGCCTTGTGTGCGTGCCACTTGTTTATCAGCAATACTCATGTCTTGCTTGGCGGCTGCTTGAGCAAACTTGGCGGGTAATTTGTCAATCATGCTGCCCAATCCACCCATTTGGCGCATTTGAGTGATTTGCATACGAAAATCATTTAAATCAAAACCACCCTTTTTAACTTTGTCTGCTAATTTTTGAGCTTGGTCAAAGTCAACATTCTTTTGCGCTTGTTCAACCAAGGCCAGAATATCGCCCATGCCAAGAATACGGCTGGCCATGCGGTCCGCATCAAATGGTTCAAGACCATCGAGCTTTTCAGCCACACCAGCAAACTTGATAGGAACGCCGGTGATGTGTTGCACTGAGAGTGCCGCACCACCGCGTGCATCACCATCAAGCTTGGTCAGAATCACACCGGTTAATGGCAGTGCTTCATTGAATGCTTTGGCAGTGTTGACAGCATCTTGACCCAACATCGCGTCGACCACAAACAGTGTTTCGATCGGGTTCAAGATTTGGTGCAAGCCACTGATCTCTTGCATCATCATTTCATCAATGCCCAAGCGACCGGCAGTGTCAACAATCAATACATCGTGATAGTGTCGTTTTGCCCAGTCCAAAGCATCGCGCGCGATGTCTTTGGGCTTTTGGTTTTCATCACTGGGAAAGAAATCTGCGCCAGCTTGCTCGCTGACCATTTGTAATTGTTTGATGGCTGCTGGGCGGTAAACGTCGCAAGACACGGTCAACACTTTTTTCTTTTGCGTGTCTTTGAGCCATTTGGCTAATTTGCCAGCAGAAGTTGTTTTACCCGCACCTTGAAGACCAGCCATCAAAATAATGGCGGGCGGTTGAGCAGCTAAGTTTAGTCGGCCTGCGCTGGAATTGCCCATGATGGCGGTGAGTTCTTTTTGAACAACCCCCACCAATGCTTGCCCAGGGCTTAAACTGTCAATGACCTCAACGCCAAGGGCTTTTTGTTTGATGTTATTGATCAGCTCTTTGACGACGGGCAGTGCAACGTCAGCCTCTAATAGGGCCAAACGTACCTCGCGAAGCATTTCGGCGGTATTTTCTTCGGTCAGTCTGGCCTGACCTCGCATGGTTTTAACCACACGACTTAAACGATCTGTTAGATTTTGAAACATATGAGCATTAAACTGTAGATATGAACATTTTAGGTCACCCCAGCTTCGCATGGATACCCAGCGCTTTATATTTCTTGTTTTTTTTACGAGAAATCAGGGTTTACTCGCAAAATTCTGAAAAGAATCAAGACTCCCCAGCGATTTCTGGTCTATCCCAATGGCTGTTATTGCCGATCATTCTTTTGCATGGCGTCACTTTGCATGAATCGATCTTTACTCAGCAGGGCTTCGTGTTTGGTTTTGCCCAAGCCTTATCAACCATGGCTTGGATAGGGGTTACTTTCTTTTGGTTTGAAAGTTGGTATCTGCCTATCAAAGGTTTGAGAGCCATCATTTTGTTGGCGGCATGCGTTGCTGCCATTTTGCCAATCATTTTTTCTGGATCAGTGTTGTCCGCTCGTTCAATTGATGATCCATGGTTCAGGGCTCATTTCATTGTGGCAAACGTGGCTTACGGTTTACTGAGCTTAGCAGCTCTTCATGCGATTTTGATGCATTGGCAAGACCGTCATTTGCATATGCCAAGTCATGACAAAGCGAATAGTTTTTTTGCTAAATGGGGTAATCGTTTGCCGCCATTGATGAGCATGGAAAATATTCTTTTCAGAATCATCACAGTTGGATTTGCTTTATTAACTTTGACAGTTTTCTCTGGTTTGTTTTTCAGCCAAGCGTTGTTTGGTCGCGCCTTGTTTTGGGATCACAAAACAATCTTTGGATTTTTATCCTGGGTGATGTTTGCTGGATTGTTGATCGCACGCTGGCGCGTTGGCTTGCGAGGCTTGACAGCAGTGCGCTGGGTGTTGGGATCGTTTGGAGTTCTGTTAATGGCCTATGTCGGTAGTCGTTTTGTTTTAGAGGTATTGATCCAACGATGAAGTGGTTACTCTTCACCTTGATCCTCACCGGTTTGATCATTTGGTGGCGTTATGCGCAAATTTCTCAAAATAATCGATCAAGTGCGAAGCCAAAACCAAAGGCAACACCTAAAACTTCATCTTCAACCAAGCCAGCTGAACCTAAAAACATGGAGCAGTGTCCTCATTGTGGTTTGAGGTTTCCTCAGGGTGACGGAGTAGGGGCTTACTGTTCTCGTGAGCATCGCTCCAGCATTGATCCGAAAGGTTGGTGGGGTGAGGCGGAGTGGATCAAATCACCTAACTATGATTCGCGACCAGAAGGTCTTCCTGTTGAATTGGTGTTGATACATCACATCAGTTTGCCGCCAGGTCAATTTGGCGGAAATCACATCGCTGACTTTTTCCAAAATAAATTAGATTCCAAAGCGCATCCTTATTTTGCAGAAATTGCCGATCGACAAGTGTCGAGTCATTTTTTAATTCGTCGCGATGGGCATGTTCAGCAGTTTGTATCAACCTTGAATCGCGCTTGGCATGCGGGAGTCTCTGATTATTTCGGCCGTGAACGCTGCAATGACTTTTCAATTGGTATTGAATTGGAGGGCAGCGATGATGTACCTTTTGGTCCAGCCCAATACACGGCGCTGAAAGAATTGGTTGCTGCTTTACAAAAATTTCATCCAATCTCTGCTTATGCAGGTCACAGTGATGTGGCTCCAGGTCGAAAAACAGATCCGGGAATTCATTTTGAATGGCAGAGATTTGCTCATGAGGCCAGCATTCCAGCCAGACAGCTTCCCTACGGCCTTAAAAACAGAAGTTAGTCCTTTCAATCAAGGGCTATCTTATTGGGTTAGTAAGTACTAACAATCTAAGCTTTTATCCTTAAAAGCCCTAAAACGGTGCCAAAAATCATTAAAAACAGGCCCAGATTAGGGATTTCGATAGGTATTTTTCCTTGAAAATATTTATCAAAATAATTATAAATACCTGTCTCTTATACACA
>CALMBU010000080.1 GCA_937863045.1 uncultured Polynucleobacter sp.
ATGTCAGCGTATTAAAAGACCCGGCAGCCATTAAGAATGCCTTGGTCAGACAAGCGGCATCACCAGTTCGTTGGGTGGAGACTGTTCAAGCGATTGCAGCGCTGGGCATCACTCATGTTGTTGAGTGTGGCCCTGGAAAAGTATTAACAGGCATGACTAAACGCATCAATGGTGATTTAAATGGTTTGGCTGTTTATGACCCTGCCACCATGGCTGAAGTGATGGCTGTCATCAAAGCGTAAAGAATAGAGATTAAAAATTAACAATTAACAATCAGAGTTACCTATCTGATAAAGCAGTGAACTTAGTTTGGGAGAAATTGTGAGTACATTAACTGGACAAATTGCCTTGGTGACTGGCGCATCTCGCGGTATTGGCCGTGCAATTGCCATGGAGTTAGCAAAGCAGGGCGCTGTGGTGATTGGCACTGCAACAAGTGAATCTGGCGCTAAAGACATTGATGCAGCATTAAAGCCAAGTGGCGGTGCTGGCGCAGTTTTGAATGTGAATGATGCCGCTGCTTGTGAAGCTTTGATCGATAGCATTGTTAAAGATCGTGGCGCCTTGAACATTTTGGTGAATAACGCCGGCATCACCCAAGATAATTTGGCGATGCGCATGAAAGACGAAGAGTGGTCATCAGTGATTGACACCAATTTAAGCGCAGTTTTCCGCTTGGCCAGAGGTGTTTTACGTCCAATGATGAAGGCCAAGGGTGGTCGCATCATCAACATCACATCTGTGGTTGGTAGTAGCGGTAACCCAGGTCAGGCCAATTATGCGGCTGCAAAAGCAGGTGTGGCTGGCATGAGCCGTGCTTTGGCCCGAGAAATCGGTAGCCGTAACATCACAGTCAACTGCGTGGCCCCAGGTTTTATCGACACAGATATGACCAAAGCCCTCTCAGAAGACCAACAAAATTCACTAAAAGCGAATATTCCCCTCCAACGTCTTGGAACACCTGAAGATATTGCCCATGCGGTGGCATTTTTGGCATCTCCAGGGGCTGGATACATCACGGGAACAACGCTTCATGTGAATGGCGGACTTTATTTGAGCTAATTTGGTCAAATAAGCTGATAAAATCTCTTTTCAATATTTTTACAACAACCCTTGGGGGATTAAATGGATAACATCGAACAACGCGTTAAGAAAATCGTAGCCGAGCAATTAGGCAAAGACGAAGCAGAAATCAAGAATGAATCTTCTTTCGTTAATGACTTGGGCGCAGATTCTCTCGACACAGTTGAATTGGTAATGGCATTGGAAGATGAATTCGGCATCGAAATTCCTGATGAAGAAGCTGAAAAAATCACGACTGTGCAATTGGCAATCGATTTCGCTAAGTCCAAGCAGGGCTAATTAGCTGTGAGCCAGATCAAAGGGCAACGCCGGGTAGTTGTTACCGGATTAGGCTTGGTTTCACCAGTTGGTAATACCGTTGGTGATGCCTGGGAAAATTTATTGGCGGGGCGATCTGGTATCGCTACCATCACTAAGTTTGATCACTCTGGCTTAAGCGTGCATTTCGGTGGTGAGGTAAAGGGCTTCAATATTGAAGACTATATTTCTGCTAAAGAAGCTCGCCATATGGATACATTCATCCATTATGGAATTGCTGCTGGAACGCAAGCCTTTAAAGACTCTGGTTTAGAAGTTACAGACGCCAATTCTGAAAGAATTGGTGTTTTGGTGGGCTCAGGCATTGGCGGTTTGCCAATGATTGAAGAAACCCACACCGAGTACACCACGCGTGGTGCTCGCCGCATCTCACCGTTCTTTGTACCAGGTTCAATCATCAACATGATTTCTGGTCATCTGAGCATTAATTTGAATCTCAAAGGTCCTAACGTTGCTGCTGTGACCGCCTGTACAACGGGATTGCACAGCATTGGCTTGGCGGCTCGTTTGATTCAATATGGTGATGCGGACGTGATGATTGCTGGTGGCGCTGAATCCACAATTTCTCCTTTGGGGGTCGGTGGTTTTGCTGCAGCCAGAGCGCTATCAACTAGAAATGATGATCCAGCGACTGCTTCTCGTCCTTGGGACAAAGACCGCGATGGTTTTGTTCTGGGTGAGGGTGCTGGCGTCATGATTCTCGAAGAATATGAACATGCCAAAGCTCGCGGCGCAAAGATTTATGCCGAGTTAGCTGGTTTTGGTATGAGTGGTGATGCGTATCACATGACGGCTCCAAACATGGACGGCCCGCGTCGTTGCATGGTCAATGCATTGAAAGATGCGGGAGTTAATCCTGATCAAGTGAACTATGTGAACGCCCACGGTACTTCAACGCCATTGGGCGACAAGAATGAAACCGACGCCTTAAAAGCAGCTTTGGGTGATGCCGCGAAGAAGGTGGTTGTGAATTCAACCAAATCAATGACCGGTCACTTATTGGGTGGCGCTGGCGGTTTGGAGTCTGTATTCACAGTATTGGCTTTGCATCATCAAAAGTCTCCACCAACCATCAATATCTTCAACCAAGATCCAGAGTGCGATTTGGACTACTGTGCCAACACCGCGAGAGACATGAAGATCGATGTTGCTGTTAAAAATAACTTCGGTTTTGGTGGCACAAACGGCACGATCGTATTTCGCCGCATTTAAATAGCTGAGCCAATACCCAGAATTTGCTGGGTGATGCAATAAATCAAGCCTCTTGACCCTGTCGGAGGCTTTTTTGCTAAGAGATCCTTGAAAATTGACCAAAAGTACTTATATAAAATCTAACGAATAACCATGCTCAGACAGTAATTAAAGACTTTCCTGCAAATACTTCCTGAATGCTCTAAAGTATCAACACCATGAAAAAAATCCTCTCTGTTTTAACCCTGTCTGTGGCAACAAGCTCTTTGCTTGTTTTGCCCGCTTATGCTCAAAATAATGCTGCTGGTAAAGCGGCTCCAGCGACCAGCGCTAGCAGTGCTCCGGCCTCTGCCAGCGCCTCTCGCGCATACCCAGATTTTGTTGATTTGGTTGAAAAAGCCAATCCTGCTGTGGTCAATATTCGCACCACAGAGAGAGTCAACGTTCGTCAGGGTGGGGCTGTTCCAGGCATGCCGGGACTTGATGAAGAGCAGGCTGAATTTTTCCGCCGCTTTTTTGGTATTCCATTACCAACACCAAGACAACAGGGACCCAACAATCGCAGACCTCAACAAGAGGAGCAAAACCGTGGGGTTGGTTCAGGCTTCATCATTGAGAGCAATGGTTTTATCTTGACGAATGCGCACGTGATTGAAGGTGCAACAACAATTTACGTCACATTAACTGACAAGCGCGAATTCAAAGCCAAATTGATCGGGGCTGATAAGCGCACAGATGTGGCATTGGTAAAAATTGAGGCCACTGGTTTGCCACGCTTGAACATCGGCGATTCTTCAAAAGTGCGCGTTGGCGAATGGGTGTTGGCGATTGGTTCACCATTTGGTTTGGAGAACACAGTGACGGCAGGTATTGTGTCTGCTAAGAGCCGCGACACGGGTGATTACTTGCCTTTCATTCAAACGGACGTGGCTGTTAACCCTGGTAACTCAGGCGGTCCGCTATTGAACACGCGCGGCGAGGTGGTTGGTATTAATTCACAAATCTTCTCTCGTTCTGGTGGATACATGGGCATCTCTTTCGCGATCCCGATGGATGAAGCCATGCGCGTTTCTAATCAATTAAAGGCCAACGGTAAAGTTAGTCGTGGTCGTATTGGTGTGGCAATCGCAGAAGTCAGTAAAGAGGTTGGAGAGAGCTTGGGCTTACCAAGAGCTCGTGGCGCCTTGATTCGCAGCGTTGAAGTAGGTGCTCCTGCTGATAAAGCTGGTCTTGAGCCAGGCGATGTGATTTTGAGTTTTGGTGATAGACCCATTGAAAAATCATCTGACCTACCAAGAATTGTTGGAGACACCAAACCAGGCACAACTTCACCCATCATGGTGTGGCGCAAGGGTGCACAAAAAGAATTTAATATCACGGTTGCTGATCTAGAGCCTGCTCCAAAAGCTGCTGCTAAAAAAGCTGAGCCAGAACCAGCGGCCTCCACTAAAAATTTATTTGGTGTAGCTGTGGTTGATTTATCAGATGCCAAGAAAAAAGAACTATCACTCAAAGCCGGTGTTGAAATCACTGCATTGGCTGAAGATGGGGCTTTGTCAAAAGCGGGCGCAAGAGTTGGTGACGTGATTGTGCGTTTAAGTGATGTGGACATCATTGCCGCCAAGCAATTCGAAATCGCCACAAAAGCGGTGGCAAAGAACAATAAATCAGTCGCAGTATTTATTCGCAGGGGCGAAAGCACCCTGGTGATTCCAGTAAGACCAGCCGTCACTAAGTGATTGTTCTAGCCGGGTTTTTGGGGAATAACCCCAATCCCGGCTTTTGTTTTTTAGAAATGGGGCTTGCCCCCTCGTTCCGTCTACAATAGACAAAAGAGGCGTCTTATTGCAGTGCAATATGGTGTTGCATTGCGGCAAGCCGTTTTAAGGAATCCATGGACCATATACGTAACTTTTCTATCATCGCCCATATCGACCACGGAAAGTCGACCCTAGCAGACCGAATTATTCAGCTATGTGGCGGCCTTTCAGATCGCGAAATGGAAGCTCAAGTCCTTGATTCTATGGACATTGAGAAAGAGCGTGGCATCACCATCAAGGCCCAAACCGCGGCTTTGAGCTACAAATCCCGTGATGGCAAGATTTATAACCTCAACTTGATTGATACACCAGGGCACGTCGACTTCTCTTATGAGGTGAGTCGCTCATTGTCTGCCTGTGAAGGCGCTTTATTGGTGGTGGATGCCAGTCAGGGAGTTGAGGCTCAAACAGTCGCCAACTGTTACACAGCCATTGAATTGGGCGTGGAAGTGGTGCCTGTTTTAAATAAGATTGATTTACCTCAGGCAGATCCTGATCGCGCTAAGCAAGAAATCGAAGATGTGATCGGTATCGACGCTACGGAAGCTGTCTCTTGTTCAGCAAAAACGGGTTTGGGCATTCAGGATGTCCTTGAGGATTTGATTAAAAAAGTACCGCCACCAAAGGGTGATCCAAGCGCACCTTTGCAAGCCTTGATTGTTGATTCGTGGTTTGATAACTACGTGGGTGTGGTGATGTTGGTGCGCGTGATCAACGGCACACTCAAACCAAAAGACAAAGTTTTATTGATGGCTTCAGGCACTCAACATTTGGTTGAGCACGTTGGAGTCTTTACGCCGAAGTCAGTGGATCGTCCTGACTTATCTGCTGGACAGGTGGGTTTCATCATTGCTGGCATCAAAGAGCTCAAGGCTGCCAAAGTGGGTGACACTGTTACTCACGCACCAGGTCAACAGAACAGAACGCCGGCATCTGCTCCATTACCAGGCTTTAAGGAAGTTCAGCCTCAGGTGTTTGCAGGTTTGTATCCAGTTGAATCAAACCAATACGATGCCTTGCGCGAATCTTTAGAAAAATTAAAGTTAAACGATGCTGCCTTGATGTATGAGCCAGAGGTATCTCAAGCCCTTGGCTTTGGATTCCGTTGCGGCTTCTTGGGTTTATTGCACATGGAGATTGTGCAAGAACGTTTAGAGCGTGAGTTCAATATGGAGCTCATCACCACTGCTCCAACCGTGGTGTACGAAGTAGATCTCAAGGATGGTTCAAAGATTGTGGTGGATAACCCATCAAAAATGCCAGACCCAAGTCGCATTGAAGTGATCATGGAGCCAATCGTGGTGGTGAACTTGTTCATGCCACAAGAGTATGTTGGTTCAGTGATCACATTGTGTACAGGTAAGCGCGGCATTCAGATGGACATGCAGTATGTGGGCCGTCAAGTGAAGCTGACTTATGAAATGCCGATGGCTGAAATCGTGCTCGATTTCTTTGATCGCTTGAAGTCGATTTCACGTGGTTACGCTTCGATGGATTATGAGTTCAAAGAGTACCGTGCATCAGATGTGGTCAAGGTTGATATTTTGATCAACAGTGAGAAGGTCGATGCTCTGTCCATCATCGTTCACAGAAGCAACAGCCAATACCGTGGCCGTGAAGTTGTGGCCAAGATGCGCGAGATCATTCCGCGTCAGATGTTTGACGTAGCGATTCAGGCGGCGATTGGCAGTGGCATCATTGCTCGCGAAAACGTGAAAGCCTTGCGTAAAAACGTTTTGGCTAAATGCTACGGTGGCGACATCACGCGTAAGAAGAAGTTATTAGAGAAGCAAAAAGAAGGTAAGCGCCGCATGAAGCAGGTGGGCAGCGTGGAGATCCCACAAGAAGCCTTCTTGGCCATCTTGCAAGTGGAGGACAAATAATGAACTTCGCTTTAATACTTTTGATTTTGTCACTGGTGACAGGCGTTGCTTGGCTTGCTGATAAGTTGGTGTTTGCGCCCAAAAGAAAAGCGGCGGGTATTGATCGCATGCCATTGTGGTTGGAATACACCGCCAGCTTTTTCCCGGTTATTTTTGCGGTTTTCTTTTTGCGTTCATTCTTATTTGAGCCTTTTAAGATTCCATCAGGCTCCATGATTCCTACTTTGATGATTGGTGATTTTATTTTGGTCAATAAATTCACTTACGGTGTTCGTTTGCCAGTCATCAATAAAAAAGTGATTGAGATGAACTCACCGCAGCGTGGTGATGTTGCGGTATTCCGTTTTCCAAAAGATGAATCAATTGACTATATCAAGCGTGTGATTGCTTTACCTGGCGATGTGATTTCATACCAAGGTAAGCGCTTGACCATCAATGGCCAGGAGTTTCAGTCTGAAGCTAAGCCAGACTACCTCGATCCTGAAGGTATGACATACGCTAAATTCTTCACGGAAACTTTCCCTAAGGAGTTTGGCGGCCATTCTTACAACGTTTTAAATCATCCTGAGCGTCCTCCAGGCATTTTTGTACAAGACCGTTTCCCGTATGCGGAAAACTGCACCTACACCATGACTGGTGTGACTTGCACGGTGCCAAAAGGGCACTACTTTGTGATGGGTGACAACCGAGATAATTCAGCAGACTCCCGCTTTTGGGGTTTTGTACCTGAAGATAATTTGGTTGGTAAAGCCTTCTTCGTCTGGATGAATTTGGGCGACCTTAAACGCATTGGGCGTTTTGAGTGAGCAAGGTAGCTAAGGCAGATATGTCTCCTCGCGCCCCTCTTGATGTCAAACTTTTACAGGAGCGTTTAGGTTATACGTTCCAAAAGCCTGATTTGTTGATGCAGGCTTTGACTCATCGCAGTCACAGCAAAAAGAACAATGAGCGTTTAGAGTTTTTGGGCGATTCAGTCTTGAACTGTACGGTTGCTGAAATGCTTTATGAGCGTTATGGTGATTTGGATGAGGGTGATTTATCCAGAGTCCGTGCTAATTTGGTCAAGCAACAAGCTTTGTATGAAATCGCCCAAGCATTGCAACTCTCTGATTGTTTGCGTTTGGGTGAGGGTGAGCTCAAAAGCGGTGGCTTTAAGCGCCCATCGATTTTGGCTGACAGCTTTGAAGCAATCGTTGGAGCCATCTTTTTAGACTCAGGCTTTGATGCTTCAAAAAAAGTATTGAGAAAGTGGTATTCGCAAATTCTGGAGCATGTAGATCCAAGAACTCTGGGTAAAGATGACAAGACTCTCTTACAAGAATACCTTCAAGGTCATCAATTACCACTGCCCATCTACACAGTGGTGGCAACCACGGGCGTGGCCCACAACCAACAATTTGAAGTTGAGTGCTCCATTCCAAGTCTAAAGGTTACTCTCAATGGTAAGGGTGCATCACGCAGAGCTGCTGAGCAAGCCGCTGCCAAATTATCCTTAGACGCTGCGCAAAAGATCGTTTCTCAATCTGGCAGAAAGCCTAAAAAAACCAAAGCAACAAAAAAGAAAGCATCTTTAGTCACGCCTAAAGATCCTACAGATGATCAACTTAATTTGAAGTTGAAATCAGAGTAAAGTAAAAATCAAGGAATAGTGGATGTCATTTCGATGTGGAACCGTAGCACTTGTGGGCCGCCCTAACGTAGGCAAGTCAACCTTGCTCAATGCACTGGTGGGCCAAAAGGTCAGCATCACTTCCCGCAAAGCTCAAACAACCCGCCATCGCATTCTGGGTGTTAACACCACTGAGACAGCACAATTCATTTTGGTTGATACGCCAGGGTTCCAAACAAAATACAACAATGCCATGAACAAAGTCATGAACCGCACGGTGAAAACCACCATGGCGGATGTTGATGTGATTCTGTTTGTGGTTGAGTCAGGTTACTGGAGCAAGGCGGACGAGCAAGTACTTGAGATATTGCCAAAAAATATCCCAGTGGTTTTATTGGCCAATAAATTGGATGTATTTGCTTCAAGAGCAGATGCCCCAGAAGACCGTGATCAAAAGTTATTCACCTTCATGCGTGAAATGAGCGAGAAGTTTGAGTTCTCAGAAATCATCCCCATGACGGCTAAGAATACCGATGATGTGAAGCGCTTATTGGGATTCTTGGAGCCATACTTGCCTGAACAGGAAGCGATTTACGAGCCAGACATGTTGACTGATCGCAGCGAGAAGTTTTTGGCTGCCGAGATTTTGAGAGAGAAAGTATTTCGTCACACCGGCGATGAATTGCCATATGCCAGCGCAGTGATCATTGATCAATTTAAGATGGATGGCACGATGCGTCGCATTGCCGCCACTATTTTGGTGGATCGCGATAGTCACAAGGCCATGGTCATTGGTGAAAAAGGTGCCAAACTCAAACGCATATCCACTGAAGCCCGCCAAGACATGGAAAAGCTGTTTGACGGTAAAGTATTTTTGGAAACTTGGGTCAAGGTCAAGAGCGGTTGGGCCGATGATCGCGTGATTCTGCGCGAGCAGGGCATAGAGTAATCCACGATCATGTCGACTCGCGTCAACGATGAACCTGCCTTTGTACTGCACAGTATTCCGTACAAAGAAACCAGCTTAATTCTTGATGTCTTCACGCGCTCCTATGGGCGCATGGCTTTGATTGCCAAGGGCGCTAAACGCCCACATTCTGTTTTGCGCCCAGTCTTGCAGCGCTTTCAGCCTCTGGCCGTCTCTTGGAGCGGCAAGAGTGAGCTGCGCACCATGACCAAGGCGGAGTGGTTGGGCGGTGTTCCGCCATTGGTGGGCGATGCTTTGTTGTGTGGCTTTTACCTCAATGAGCTCTTGGTCAAATTCATTGCCAGAGAAGACTCTTATGAAGACTTGTACGAAGAGTACGCTAAAACGGTTCACTTGCTTGGACAAGATCCCAAAGAACTAGAACCAATATTGCGACCCTTTGAGCTCAGCCTCTTAAAAGAAGCCGGCTTTGCTGCAGCCTTGAACTTTTGTATCGATACTCAAACCACTCCTGAAGAAGATGAGCATTACGTTTATCAACCAGAGAGAGGTATTCGCAAGCTTCAAGCAGATGATCCAGGTCATTGGCCTGTGATGACCGGCAAGCACCTGCTTTGCATGAATGACAAAAACTACCAAGATCCCGAAACCTTGATTCAAAGCAAGGCGCTCACGCGATTCTTATTAGGCCTGCACCTACCCGATCAAGCCATGATGACTCGTCAGATTTTGATTGATTTGAAAAAGATCTAAGTAACACCATGGTCATTAAATAGGCATAATTCATAACATGTCACAAAAACCTAAAAACATCATTGATCTAGGTATCAACATTGACCACGTTGCCACGCTCAGAAATGCGCGGGGCACGCACTATCCGGATCCTCTCAAGGCTGCTCAGTTAGCAGAGGAATATGGTGCTGACTTGATCACCTTGCATTTAAGGGAAGATCGTCGTCACATCAAAGATGCTGATTTGATCGCGATGCGCCCCTTGATTAAAACCCGCATGAATTTAGAGTGTGCTGTCACACCTGAGATGATCGAGATTGCTTGTCAGGTAAAGCCCCACGATGTTTGTTTGGTTCCAGAAAAGCGCCAAGAGGTCACCACCGAAGGTGGTTTAGACGTGATTGGTAACTTTGACAACATTCAAAAATCCACGCAACGTCTCTTGCAAGCTGGTATCACGGTTTCAATCTTCATCGATCCTGATGAGCAGCAAATCAGTAAGGCCAAAGAAGCTGGCGCCACCGTGATTGAATTGCACACAGGTAAATACGCGGACACGGCGGGGGATGAGCAAGCCAATGAACTTGAGCGCATCAAAGCAGCGGCCAAATTCGGTCACTCTATTGGTTTAAAAGTGAATGCGGGGCATGGTTTGCACGAAGGCAATGTTGAAGCAATTGCAGAAGTATTAGAAATTGCAGAATTGAACATTGGGCACGCGATTGTGGCCGAAGCTGTTTTTAAAGGTTGGAAGGCTGCGATCCAAGACATGAGAACGCTCATGCTCAACTCTCGTCAACGTGCCATGAATCAGAAGCATTGATCACAGATTAATTAACGACATCCATCATGATTGCAGGCATTGGTACTGACCTATTAAAGATTGATCGCCTTAAAGCGGCTTATCAGCGCACCAATGGTCGTTTGGCTGAGCGTATTTTGGGCCCTGATGAAATGCAGGTCTTCAAAGCACGCTTGGCTCGTAATGAATCAAGAGGCATGGCTTACTTGGCCACACGCTTTGCTGCCAAAGAAGCTTTTTCCAAAGCGATTGGTTTGGGGATGCGCAGTCCGATGTCTTGGCGTGCCATGCAAACTCTGAATGATCCGAGTGGTAAGCCCATCATCAAATGCTCTGGTCAGTTACAGACATTCATGGAAGAGAAGTTCTACACGGCCCAAGTCAGCATCACCGATGAAGTTGATATGGCCATGGCTTTTGTGGT
>CALMBU010000081.1 GCA_937863045.1 uncultured Polynucleobacter sp.
TGTCTCGTGGGCTCGGAGATGTGTATAAGAGACAGCGATCTAAGAGCGTGCCAGTGCGATCATCGCCCAAGGTGAATACATTTTTAGTGCCAGCCTTGAACGCCACTTTTGACACCCAAGAAAAATTCTTAGGGCTGCAAACCATCACCGCTGGCTCAGCATTGCCAATGAAGTACTCAATCTCTGCAGCTTGATAAGCAGTATTCAAAGGCAAATAAACCAAACCTGCTTTTAATGTCGCTAAATATAAAAAGAGTGCTTCAGGAGATTTTTCAACCTGAACTGCAACTCTGGACCCCTGTGGCAAGCGCAAGCCCGCCAAAAGGTTGGCCATTTTTGATGTGGCCTTCTCTAAATCATCCCAGCTATAAAACAAACCATCATGCGTTTCAATCGCGCATGATGGTTTATCTTTTGGAAAGCCGGATTCTAGTAACTCATATAAATTCATCTGAATCTCAACTTAAATTGTTAATGCTGATTACATCTTGGCGCCAGAGTCTTTCACAACTTGATTCCAACGCTTAACTTCAGAACTAACAAATCTTCCAAATGCTTCGCCTGTCAAGTTAGGAGTTTCTGAACCATTGTTAAGCCAAATTGTTTTTAGCTCTTGTGTGTTCATGGCCTTGGTCACTTCAGCAGTCATGCGATCAATGATTGCTTGAGGAGTGCCTCTTGGAGCCCACAAGGCATACCATGTACTGACTTCGTAACCTGGCAAACCTGCCTCAGATGCTGTTGGTAGATTTGGGAAAGCAGGGTTGCGTTTGCTTGAAGCAACTGCAAGTGCTTTGATCTTGCCAGATCTGATGTGCTGAGCAGATGAACCCATACCGTCAAACATGATGTCTACTTGACCAGCCATCAAATCGATCAATGCTGGACCAGCGCCACGGTAAGGAATGTGAGTAATAAATGTCTTGCTCATTTCCTTGAACTGCTCACCCGCCAAATGGTGTGATGTGCCATTACCTGCGCTGCTGAAGTTCAACTTACCAGGATTCTTTCTAGCAAAGTCAATCAGACCCTTCAAATCATTCACTGGCAATTTTGGACTTGTCACAATCACTTGCGGAGGAGCAGCAACCAAAGCTACAGGCACAAAGCTCTTCTCAATATCGTAATCAAGTTTTGGGTACATAGAAGGGGCGATCGCATGGTGAACGGCGCCCATTAAAAATGTGTAACCATCAGGATTCGCCTTAGCAGCAACGCCAGCGCCCAAGGTGCCACCAGCACCACCCTTGTAGTCCAAGACGAACTGCTTGTTCATTTGCTTGTTCATCATGGTAAATAATGGACGCGCAAAAGCATCTGTACCACCACCCGCTGGGAATGGCACAACAATTGTGACTGGCTTATTAGGCCAATTTGGATCAGCCATCACAGTTGTTGAGCCCATTGACAAGCCCACCGCAGCAACCGCTGCTACTGCACCCACTACTGAGGTCAAACGACCCACTACATTCACTGATTTTTTCATTTTGTCTCCTCGTACTCTAATTAAACTATCTAAAACTACTGTTACTGATTACATCAAACTAAAACTCATACCAACTGCGAAACTGCTCTTGAATACATCACTTCACCATTCACAAATCGTTCATGGTTATCTTCAACCTTATCCAGGTCATAAAGGTAGTTCACCATCAAACCAGCTGACTGCTTGATACCTTTTTTAGATAAGTCGCCTGACCAATTGATTCGATGCAATTTTGCGCCATTTCCAAGATGAAACTTGGCCACAGAATTACCACCTCGTCGAGGTGAGTAATATAGCAAGTAAATCGCGCACAAAGCCATCAAAGCCTCTTTTTCCTTCAAGGAAGAAAGGTCTGGATGCCAGCCATTTTGTAAGCGGTCACTCCAAGATTTCTCTTTTAAATTAAAGACTTTTATGGCTTCTTGGTATTTTTCAAGAACCGCAGGCTTTAAATGGTCTAGGGGTAAGTCCGCATGCGAACCCAACCATTCCATGAATCCTGGAATCGGCGATAAAGTACAAAAGGTCTTAAGAGTTGGGAACTCTTTTTTCAAACTCTCAGCCACTCGCTTGATCAAGAAGTTCCCCATCGAAACTCCGCGCAAACCAGGCTGACAGTTACTGATTGAATAAAAAATGGCGCACTTATATTGATTGCTCTCAAGTGCTGGAGATTTCTTGTCCACCAATGGCGCAATAGACTCTGCAATATCGGGTAGCAAGGCCACCTCAACAAAGATCAATGGCTCATCTGGTAACTGAGGATGAAAGAAAGAAAAACAACGGCGATCCGGCTGCAAGCGGCGACGCAAATCATCCCAACCATCGATCTCATGAACGGCTTCATGTTGAATGATCTTTTCCAGAATGTGCGCTGGCGATCTCCAATCAACTTGGTGCATTTTCAAGAAGCCTGGATTGAACCAAGAATTCAACAAATGTTGCATATCAGCATCGACCGCTTTTAGCTCAGGCTTTTTCGGCAAGAGCTTAAGTACTTGATGACGCATATTGATGATTGTGTGCGTTCCACCCGGGGCACGATTCAAGCGGCGCAGAAGCTCTTGTCTTGGTGACTCAGATACTTTCATGAGCCAAACAAAGTTATCTGACGTTGGGTCTTTGGCGTACAACTCAGCCGCACTTAAAACATCAGCAGGGCTTGGATTAAATTTTTCTGATAAATGTACAAAATATTCTGACTTTTGTTCATCATCCAGCGTTTTAAAGTTCTCGATCAAATCACTGGCCATGCTGGCAGCATTTGACTCGCCACGTTCAGATAACAATTTTTTTGTGGCACTGATGGTTTTACTCATGTGCCTGGCTCGGAGCATCTTATCCAAAATCATGCGGATAACCTCTGCTCAGACTTCAAATGTCTCAAGGCTTCACGTTGATTTTGGATGTGATCCTTCATCAAGGTCTCAGCTTTCTTGGCATCCCTTGCTTTCAGCGCCTCAAAGACTGCTAAATGTTCTTTGCAAGACTCTTCAATTCTGCCGCGCTGATGCAAACTGCGATGACGCGATAGATTCAAGATTCTTCTTAAGTCATGAACCATTTGAGTTAACCACTCGTTACCAGCCAGATGTTGAATCGCTAAATGTATTTCTCTATTGGTGGCGTAGTAGCGATCGATGTCTTTTTCCTCGGCATAGGCCTTGAGTTTTTTATGCAAGATCTCTAAAGCATCCAAATCTTTCTTATTGGCCTTGGATGTTGCTTCAAATGCACAACGTCCTTCAAGCATTGCCATCAAAGGAAAAATTTCATCTAAATCTTTTTCCGTTAGTTCGGTCACATAACAACCGCGACGAGGCTCTACTCTTAGCAAACCTTCTGATGCCAGAATTCTGATGGCTTCTCTGAAAGGAGTTCTAGAAACCCCCAGTTGCTCTGCTAATTTTTGTTCGTCAATCCAAGTACCTGGAGATAAAACGCCGCCAGCGATCATCGAGCGCAGTTGCTCGGTGACTTCGACATAGAGGGCTGTTTTAACCACTTTTAATGACATGTATTCAATATATTTTGTATACATTATTGAATACATTGGTGAATACCCTTGTAAAGGGAATTTACTCAGAGTTACCGGCGAGCTTTAATACCCAAAGACTTTGTAAGTGGCTTTATTTGCTGGCTTTATTTGGTCTTGCGATTGAGTAAATAAAGTCCAAAAATGATCATGGGCAAAGACAGCCACTGACCCATCGACAACCCCAGACTTAAAAGTCCTAGGAAGCTATCTGGTTCGCGGGCAAATTCTGCTAAAAATCTAAAAGTGCCATAGCCTAAGAGGAATAAGCCAGACACTTGACCAAGGCCCCGTGGTTTGCTCGCATACCACCAGAGCA
Organism: uncultured Polynucleobacter sp.; assembly: GCA_937863045.1. Taxonomy (GTDB): domain Bacteria; phylum Pseudomonadota; class Gammaproteobacteria; order Burkholderiales; family Burkholderiaceae; genus Polynucleobacter. Next base: position 3,841 of record CALMBU010000081.1, read on the forward strand.
AGATACCCAATAAAAGTCCCTCGCCCATGAATTGATACAGTTGCGATGGGTGTCTTGCCACCATATCACCCGCTTGCGGAAAAATCATGGCCCAAGAGACGTCTGTGGGTCTTCCCCACAACTCACCATTGATGAAATTCCCCAAACGTCCAAATGCAAGACCAAATGGGATCAAAGGCGCAATTAAATCGGTTACCTCAAAGAACGTTTGCTTGTTTCTTTTGGCAGCCCAAAGCATCGCCACAAGCACACCCAAGAAACCGCCATGGAATGACATGCCACCTTCCCATACTTTAAGAGCATCCAATGGATGACTTAAATAATGAGCCGGCATGTAAAAAATCACATAGCCCAAACGTCCACCCAAGATCACACCGATCACACCTGCAAATAAAAGATCTTCTATGAACTTATAACTGAGGTGCTGATAGTGAGCTTGCTTGGTGCGCAACTTACCCAACAATAAAAACTGAGCAAAGGCAAACAAATACATCAAACCATACCAATGAACCGCAACAGGCCCTAGGCTGATAGCAATTGGGTCAAACTGAGGATGCATCAAAGCCATATGGATTTTCTTAAGGTGTCAGGTGTTGATGATTGATTGATATATAGCTAAATAAAGTTATTGACCAGTTTGATCAAAGTTATGAAGTTCATGACCTTGATCTCGGTAGGCTTTGTAACGTTCGCGGCCCGCTTGACGATCAGCCTCATCGGTAGAAACAATTTCAACAATGCGTGGAAATCTTTGTGCAAGCGCCTCTACTGATACAGGTAAATTCTGACCCACATGGATCAAGACATCGCCATGAGGTAAGTGATCTAATTCTGGTGACTCAAAACTCTCAACGAACACAATCGGGGTTTCATTGGCAACATCATCTTTGGCCCACGCATGCGGCAAAAATTCTGCTGCACTGAAAGACCAAAGCTGCTGATCGAGCTCTTTCAGAAAGCTTGAAGAACCGACCACCACAATATTTCTCATGGGCAAGTCTTCATGCTTGCTTGCCATGATCTTTCTGATCAAGCGACAACTATAAAGAGGCTTGTTGTTGACTTGACTGTGGAAATCGATTCTGGCCATGACTTATTTGGTCAAAAGATAGTTCACCAACAAAGGCACTGGTCGACCAGTAGAACCTTTGGCCGCACCGCTCTTCCATGCTGTACCAGCGATGTCCAAGTGAGCCCATGAATATTTCTCGGTGTATCTGGCCAAGAAACAAGCAGCCGTCACACTGCCAGCTGGACGCCCGCCAATATTGGCCATATCGGCAAAATTAGATTTGAGTTGCTCTTGGTAGGCACTATCAAGTGGCATTCTCCAAACGGTGTCCTGTGATGTGCGACCAGCACTTAACAAACTCTCAGCCAAGGCATCATCATCTGAGAACAAACCTGAGTGAACTGCACCCAAGGCAATCACACAAGCACCTGTCAGAGTTGCAATATCAATCACAGCTGCAGGCTTGAATCTCTCAACATAGGTCAATGCATCACAAAGAATGAGACGACCTTCTGCATCGGTATTCAAGATCTCAATGGTTTGACCAGACATGCTGGTGACAATGTCACCTGGACGAGTGGCTTGACCTGAAGGCATGTTTTCGCAGGTTGGAATAACCCCAATCACATTCTTCTTTAACTTGAGTTCGGCGACTGCGCGCATCGTACCGATCACTGATGCGGCACCACACATGTCGTACTTCATTTCATCCATACCTTCACCAGGCTTTAATGAAATACCGCCCGTATCAAAGGTGATGCCCTTACCCACCAAGACCACTGGAGCATCAGAAGCCCGACCGCCTTGATGACGAATCACAATGAACTGTGGAGGAGTCACGGCGCCTTGAGTGACGGCTAAAAATGCGCCCATCTTCAAAGCTTCAATTTCTTTGCGACCCAAAACCTCAACTTTTAAGCCAAGATCTTTGGCTAACTTTTTAGCACTTGTGGCCAGATATGTTGGAGTACAGATGTTAGGAGGTAAGTTACCAAGATCTTTGGCCAAATCCATACCGTTAGCGATCGCACGACCTTCTGTAACTGCCTCGGTCACAGCTTTGTTATTTTTTGCATGACTGGCAATGACTAACTTTTTGAGCGATGGCGCTTTTTCGGCAGGCTTGGTTTTAAATTGTGGGTGACGTGCCCCAAATTTATACACTTGCTCACGAGCCAATTGAACCAAGAGACGAACTTGAGTCAGGCCATCTTTGGCTGAAAAATCATCAAACACCCACACGGCATCCTTGGCTGTGGTGGCAAGCAAAGACTTGATGCCAGCAGAAATCCATTTAGAACAATTGTTACCACCCTGCTTTGGTTTTACTTTTTGTTCTTCGCCACAACAGATCAATAACAATCTGTCGGCTTTGAGACCTAATTTAGCCCATGCATCTGTGGCATTGAGCAAAAGTGTGCTGCCAGAGCTTGCATCAAGATCTTTGCTTTCAATCGCTCTTGCAATCGCCCCATGGGTTGCAGCATTCAAGGCGGCTAAGCCACCTGATAACTTTTTAGCATTCTTGATATTGCTGGCAGGAAAAGCCCATACCAAGCAAGCAGTGACAGTAGACATTTGAGCCTTTATTCCTAAAGAGCCCTCTCCAAATACTTTCGTGCTACATTCCATATGGATTTCCTTTGCTTTACCTTTGCTCACGGGTAGTTTCTAATAACAACCATTATCGCCCAGCTTCGCTTTTCATGATCTTTAAAAGAGCCCTTCGACAAGAACTCAATTTCACCACAGGTGTGGTGTTCATGGTTTTGGTCACGCTCGTTGTAACCAACTTAATGATCCGGGTTTTAGGAAATGCCGCCAGCGGCACCGCTAATCCTAAAGATGCTTTGGTTTTGATCGGCCTTGGCATGATCAATTACCTACCGATTTTGTTAACCGCTTCGGTATTTGTCGCCATTTTGATGGTCTTAACTCGTTGGTATAAAGACTCAGAAATGGTCATTTGGCAGTCAGCAGGCATCAGCCTATTGAAGATTTTGCGCCCCATTTTAAATTTCACAACCCCAATTGCTGTGGCGATTGCTTTATTGTCAATTTTTGTTTCTCCATGGGCGAGCGAACAATCAGCCACGATCAAGCAACGCTTTCAGCAACGCGATGACATTTCTATGTTGGCGCCTGGCCAGTTCCGCGAGTCCTCTGGTAATAATCGCGTGTTTTTTATTGAGAGCATGAATCCAGAGACCGATGTGATTAAAAATGTTTTTGTCACTGACTTTGGTAAAGAACGTCAATTAGTTGCGGTTGCCAAAGAGGGCTTTATACAAAATATGCCAACTGGGGAAAAGCAGCTGATTCTGGAAAGTGGCAGACGCTACGAAGGAACCCCAGGCAATACCGATTTTAGAATCACTGAATTTGATAAATACACTGTCAAGCTTGAAGACAAAGTGATTGATCCGATCATCAATGGCCCAAGAACATTGCCCGCCTGGATTTTGATTCAAGACCTGAATAAGGCGCATCTTGGTGAAATCCTTTGGCGCATCGGCTTACCTTTGATGGTATTTGTTTTTGCAATCATTGCCATTCCACTCTCATACATGGATCCGCGCAGAGGCCGATACACAGCGCTGATCATGGCTGTCTTGCTTTACTTCACATACTCCAACTTGCTTAAGTTAATGCAAGCATGGGTTGCCACCGGCAAACTCTCATTCTCCATTGGCTGGTGGTTACTTCATGTGGTGATTGCATTGATTGGTCTGGCTCTGATCATTTATCGCCAAAATAGATCAATCACATTATTTGGTCGCTACAAAAAATGGATGCTAAGTAAAAGCTCCCCCAAACAAAATGGGGCGCAATAAACATGTGGCATAAGCTCTTTCCGCTCGTATACGAACGTTATTTGGCCAAACAAATTTATTTGGCTTTTGTTTTCATTTTGTTTGCCTTGATTTCATTATTCATATTCTTTGATTTCATAGCTGAGATGGGTGACACCACCAATACCTACACGGTATTGCTCGCATTCATCACCGTGCTTCTCAGGGTTCCTAGTCGTCTGGTAGAAATCATGCCGATTGCAGGCTTGATTGCTGGCATTTATGTCATGGCCAATATGGCAGCACAATCTGAATACACCATCCTGCGCATTGCAGGACTTGATACCAAAAAAGCTTTGGTGACTTTGATGAAAATCGCAGTACCAATTGCTTTCTTAATTTTACTGATGAGCGAAGTCTTGGGCCCCATCAGTGAAGGAGTTTCCAAGAATGTGCGCTTAAGCGCTCTTAATCAAGGTAAAGAAGTATTGGAGTTCCGCTCAGGCGCATGGATCAAAGATAAATTAAGAGGCGACGACGGTAAAGGTCAAGTTAAAAAAGGTATTCGTTATATCAATGTGGGCTCTCTAGAAACCAATGAAATCATTCGCGGCTTTAGGATGTATGAGTTTGACGGTGATTACCGTTTGCTACTGAGCCGCACGGCTGAGACTGTTCAGTTTGTTGGTAACGGTGTTTGGCGCTTGAGCACAGTGACTGAAACACGTTTCACCGAAATAAATTCATCCAATCGCTTGGATCCGAGCTTTTCCACACAAATTAGACGCTCACCATCCTTAGAAATTGAGACAGATGTCAGCCCAGAATTATTGGGTGCCTTGCTGATCAAACCAGATCGCTTATCCATCATCAATTTATTCAGCTACATCAACCACCTTCGAGATAATAAGCAAGACTATCAGCGCTACGCTATTTCTTTCTGGAAAAAAGTGATTTATCCATTCACCATCTTGGTGATGCTGGCCTTGGCTTTGCCTTTTGCTTACCTACAGACACGCTCCGGTGGCATTGGTTATAAAGTCTTCGGCGGCATCATGCTGGGTATCAGCTTCCAGTTATTCAATAGTCTGTTTTCACATGCAGGTTTACTTGGTGCCTGGCCACCATTTTTGAGCGCGGTCATTCCTGCTCTTATTTACTTCGTATTGGCCATTGCTGGCATTCGATGGGTATCTAAGGTTTAAGAGATCTACCCAAAAGCGCTGTAACCTTAATTTCTAAAAATAATATAGAATGTATTTAATATACGATTAAATACATATAAGGGTGGTCAGCCATGAACCTTCACCAATTCAAATTTGTCAGAGAAGCGGTTCGCCAAAACTTCAATCTGACCGAAGCTGCCAAAACTCTGTTCACATCCCAGCCAGGCGTTTCAAAAGCCATTCTGGAGCTTGAGGACGAATTAGGGGTTGATATCTTTCGTCGTCACGGTAAAAGGATTAGAAATCTTACCGAGCCAGGTAAGCGAATACTAACTTCAATTGAAAGGATACTGATTGAAGTTGAGAGTTTGAAGAGGGTTGGCAAAGATTTTGCAGCCCAAGACCAGGGCAACTTTGTGATTGCCACCACCCATACCCAAGCAAGATATGCCCTGCCCAAGGTGTTAACAGAATTCACCAAGCGCTTCCCCAAAGTCAGGGTCAGCATCCAGCAGGGCAGCCCTCAACAGATTGCCGACATGTTGCTCCATGATCAAGCCGACATTGCGATTGCCACCGAGGGAGTCTCAGATGTTGAGGGCTTACTCACACTACCAGGTTATCAATGGCAACATGTGATCGCAGTTCAATCCGAACACCCCCTGCTATCAAAAAAGAACATCTCTCTTGAAGACTTGGCGGAATACCCCATCATCACTTATGACAAAGCATTCGCGGGCAGATCAAAAATAGACAAGGCTTTTGACAGCAAACACTTAAAACCAGATGTGGTTTTAGAAGCCATTGATGCTGATGTGATCAAAACTTATGTTGAGACAGGTATGGGCATTGGCATCGTTGCGGGAGTTGCTTACGATGCAGAGCGCGATAAAAATTTAAGGGCCATTCCAGCGGGACATCTGTTTGGCAACAATGTGACAAAAATTGCGCTAAAGCAAAATGCTTATCTGCGCTCTTTTGTTTACACCTTCATTGAATTATTTTCGCCAAGCTTGACACGTAAATTAGTCGATCAGGCCATGTTGGGTGAGAGTGTTGATTACCAAATTTAATACTTTTAAATCCATAATCCCTATGAGAGCTCGTAACGAGCTCCTGGATATTGCGCAAGCACATCTACCAAATACGGCAAGATGGTATTTAGAGTGTCCTTTAATACCCAAGGTGGATTGATCACACACAAACCACTGCCCAACATCCCAAAGCCTCGTTCATCAGGCTCTTGAACAATGATTGAAACATCCAAGGTTTTTTCTGAAAGTCCTCGCATCGACTCCACCAATTGGCGATGATCACCACGAGTCAAGATGGGATACCAAACCACATACACACCTTCCGCAAAGCGAGCAAGGCCCTCCTCTAGAGCAGTGATGACCTTTTGGTAATCACTTTTGATCTCATAAGGCGGATCCATGAAAATGACTCCACGCTTGGTTGGTGGCGGTAACAAAGCCTTGAGTGCAGCAAAGCCATCACTCTTAAATACTTTGGTCTGACGATCGCGCTCAAAATGTTCGGCGAGTAAATCATGATCGGTCGGATGAAGTTCAAATAAGCGGGCCCGATCTTCGGCTCTGATCGTGCGACGAATGATTTCTGGTGAGCCTGGATACAAACCCGTCTCACCTTTGTTGTTACACGCTTTCACCAAATCTAAATATTCTTGCAATACCGGTGGCAAGTCATCGCGTCCTTGCAAACGAGCAACACCATTGTGATATTCACCTTTGGTGTTGGCGTACTCAGATTCAAGTGAATACATGCCCGCTCCAGCATGAGTGTCGATCACCCAATAAGGCTTATCTTTTTGATTCATGTAAAGCAAAATTTGCTGAAGCACACAATGCTTTAGAACATCGGCATGGTTACCTGCGTGAAAGGCGTGACGGTATGCAAGCATTGAATATTTTTAATTAAGCCAAACGAATGGATTGCTTATTTGGAAGCAGCCAAAATATCAGAAAGTTCAGAGTATCTCTTCCAGCCCAGCTTACTCAAATCAAGATGTTTTGTGCGCGAATCTTTTGCAGGAATTTGCACAATCAAATCTTTAACAATCAAACGTTTCATGGCGGCATGAACAGTAGCAGGAGAGGCTATCTGCTTTAAGGCTAATGCCCCTGATACTGTCAAACTACTCTCCGCCAAAAGAGCATATGCGATCTGATTTAGCAACTTAACCTCGATATCATCAAGGTTATATTTAGCATCTAAATCATCGCATTGCTTTAAGTAAAGCAGGTATTGGCGGATTTTCTGATTGACATTCATGAGCAATCATTCTATACCCAAGAAGGTGATGAAAAGAAAATATCTGACTCTTAATCAACAAACTTGGTGTTAGTATTGGATTTTCAATTTATATAAAATATAAATCAATGGACGGGATGGACGATTTTTATACAAACGCTGAGCGTCTTTTAGACTTAATCAGCAAGGTATCTGATCAATTACCTGATGATGGCGAAGAGTTGCCGCTTAAATTTCGCGAAGATGGTGAAATTGAATTTCACGATCAATTACACGCAGAATTATCAAAACCCGAAAATATCGATTTAAAAGACTGGGCCGTGGCGAACGCCAAAAAACTATTTGAGTAAATCTTTGAATAGATAAGAATCGGAATTTAACAGCTAGAAATTAAGAACCAGAATTAAAGGGCTGAAAATAAGTCTGGTGCCGCGGGACGGACTCGAACCGTCACACCTTTTGGGCGGGAGATTTTGAGTCTCCTGTGTCTACCAATTTCACCACCGCGGCATGTGTGTTGTTGCCAATCACTTTTCAATGAATTGCAAACAAGACCGCTATTATGCCTCAAGTACCTTCAGAAGTGAAGAAGTGTCATCGTAGCCCCACCCAGACTCCATCAGTTTCTCTAGCTGGACAGCCACTGTTTGCAGGGCTGGCATGTCCAAATGGCTTTTTGTCGCAGCATCTTTTACCAAGAAAAAATCCTTGGCATGAAGTCTTGCTTCAATGCCCGCTTTGAAGTCTCTGGACACCATCTTAGGACCCATCAAATCTAGCATTCGGCTGCCAGCCATGCCGCCAGAAATTGCCTCAAAAACTTTTTGCAAATCAGCGCCATTCGCTTGGGCAAAACGCAAAGATTCAGCAACACCTTGGATGTTGATCACTTGAGCAATCTGATTGCATAACTTTGCTACTTGCCCATGACCCACTCCACCAATGTGCGTGATGGTCTTGGCATAGTTCTTCACAATTTCTTTTACTTTTGCGACATCCTGATCAGAACCACCCATCATCATCACCAAAGTACCCTCGGTGGCAGCTTTAACGCCACCACTCACGGGTGCATCAACATATGACACGCCTTTGCTTGCCATGACTGCTGCAATGTCTTTGGCACCTTGAGGATCAATCGTGCTGTGATCGATGCAAATGGCTCCAGACTTGGCTGTCTGAATAGCAGCGTTAGCGCCAGCGTGCAAAACATCTGCCACATCCTGGGTGCCCATCACATTGGTGATGATGAAATCAGCACCTTGCGCCGCTTCTGCAGGAGATGCACAAGCAACAGCACCGGCTTCAATCAAATGTTTTGCTTCATTTTGAAAAACCTCAGGACGTCTTGCGTAAACACGCAGTTGATGACCTGCTTTTAATAAAAAGCCGGCCATAGGTCGTCCCATATTGCCAAGTCCAATAAATGCAATGGTGCTCATCTGATCAAAACCCTTTATCAATGCTTGAAGTTATTTTTATCTTGGCAAAAAGATCGTTGAACCTGTGGTTTTGCGATCTTCTAAATCACGATGAGCTTGCGCTGCATCTTGTAATTGATAGCGTTGATTGATTTCAATTTTGATTTTGCCGCTGATCACCTTATCAAATAGATCAGCAGACATTGGCTCCAATAAGCTTCTGTCATGAGCATAGGTCATCACGGTTGGTCTGGTTAACTTCAATGAACCCTTAACACCCAAAATACCAACATCAACCGGCGGCACAGGGCCTGAGGCATTGCCATAGGTCACCATCATGCCGCGTGGCTTTATGCAATCCAATGATTGCATAAAGGTGTCTTTACCAATTGAGTCATACACAACGTTCACACCTTTACCGTTGGTCAACTCTTTGGTGCGTGCCACGAAATCTTCCTTTGTGTACAAAATCGTGTGATCACAACCATATGATTTTGCCAAGGCTGCTTTTTCTTCTGAGCCCACTGTGCCAATCACTGTGGCACCCAATAATTTGAGCCACTGCATCGCAATCAAACCAACACCGCCAGCAGCTGCATGGAATAAAACCGTATCGCCTGCTTGCACTTTGTAGCTATCGGTCAACAAGTAATTAACGGTCAATCCTTGCAACATCATGGCTGCACCCATCTCAAATGAAATGGCATCAGGTAACTTCACCACGATTTCTGCTGGCATCACTCGCACTTGCGAATACGCTCCAGCAGGTTTTCCTGCATAAGCAACGCGATCACCTGCTTTGACATGTTTGACATTTGAACCAACTGATTCAATCACACCGGAAGCTTCCATACCAAGCCAACCCGGCAATGGTTGTGGATAAACGCCTTTACGGAAATAAACGTCAATGAAGTTCAAGCCAATGGCCTCATGAACCACCCTCACTTCATCGGGGCCCGGGGCTGCGACTTCAATATCAACCCACTGCAAAACCTCTGGACCACCCACTTGCATCATTTTGATGGCTTTTGACTGAATCACACTCATGACTGTCTCCTGTTTTTATTTAGTTGTTTTTTGCTTAATTTTTGAGTTTTTTGGCTAATCAGGCGCTAATTTGCCTAAAATTACAATCTTAGCTAAATATATAGCAATTCTTCAATAAAAGTTATTCAGGGAGTCTTTATGGCCGGTCATTCCAAATGGGCCAATATTCAGCATCGCAAAGGACGCCAAGACGAGAAGCGCGGAAAAATTTGGACAAAATTGATCCGAGAAATCACCGTGGCTGCAAAAATGGGTGGCGGTGATATCGCAACCAATCCTCGTTTGCGCTTAGCGATTGATAAGGCCAAAGACTCCAATATGCCCAGTGATAACGTGCAACGTGCAGTTCAACGTGGCACAGGATCACTAGAAGGCGTTAACTACGAAGAAATTCGTTATGAAGGTTATGGCTTAAATGGTGCTGCTGTGATTGTTGATGCTCTGACTGATAACCGAACCAGAACCGTGGCCGAAGTTCGTCACGCATTCACAAAACATGGTGGTAATTTGGGCAGTGATGGCTCAGTGGCTTTTTTATTCAAGCATTGCGGCCGCATGTTCTTTGCACCAGGCACTTCTGAAGACGCTCTAATGGAAGCAGCATTAGAAGCTGGCGCAGACGATGTGATTCCTCAAGAGGATGGCTCGATTGAAGTTGTGACGCCTCCTTATGAATTTGCACAAATCAAAGATGCTTTGATTGCCAAAGGTTTTTCTCCAGAACTCGGTGAAGTCACAATGCGCCCGGATACCGAAAGCGATTTATCCGGGGATGACGCCATCAAAATGCAAAAGCTATTGGACGCTCTTGAGTCATTGGATGATGTTCAAGAAGTATTCACCAACGCATCCATGGAATAACTGTTGGGCTGATGAACATTCATCAGCTTAGTCGAGTAAATATTGAATGAGGTTTTGAAAGTTTCTTATGAAAATTTTAGTGATTGGTTCTGGTGGTCGTGAGCATGCTCTTGCATGGAAATTGGCTCAGTCTCCAAAAGTGCAAAAAGTATTTGTGGCTCCAGGCAATGGTGGAACAGCAACGGCTGCTGCCAAAAACATGGGCATTGAAAATCTGAACGTCACAGATTTAAATGCTTTGGCCACATTTGCCAAAACAGAACAAATCCACTTAACCGTGGTTGGTCCAGAGGCACCATTGGCTGGTGGCATTGTGGATATTTTTAGAAATCAAGGTTTGCGTATTTTTGGACCAACACAAAAAGC
>CALMBU010000082.1 GCA_937863045.1 uncultured Polynucleobacter sp.
CCGTGAAGGTGGCCGTACTGTAGGCGCCGGTGTTGTTGCTAAAGTTTTAGAATAATGAACGTAAGGGGCGTAGCTCAATTGGCAGAGTGTCGGTCTCCAAAACCGAAGGTTGGGGGTTCGATGCCCTCCGCCCCTGCCACAGCAAACTGAAAAATATGGCACAAACATCTGTAGAACAAGAAAATAAAACCAGCTGGATGGCAATCCTGGCTGGTCTTATTGTTATTCTTTCTTTGGTCGCATATTACATGCTTGCCGGTCAAACCATTTGGGTTCGCTTAGCGGCGTTACTGGGTGGTTTTGCGGTGGCAATCATTGTTGCGGCAATCTCTTCAGATGGTAAGCGTTTCATCGCTTACGCAAAAGAATCAGTGGCTGAGGCTAAAAAAGTTGTGTGGCCAAGTCGTAAAGAAACAACGCAAATGACATTGATTGTTTTTGCATTTGTTGTTGTCATGGCTTTGTTCTTGTGGGCAGCTGACAAACTCATTGAGTGGTTAGTTTTCTCTGTATTCCTCGGTTGGAAGTGAGTAAAAGATGTCTGAACAAGCAATCATCAATCCACAATCCACAGGCAATATGCGCTGGTATGTGATTCACGCTTACTCTGGTATGGAGAAGAGTGTGCAAAAAGGTTTGACAGAGCGCATTGCGCGTTCTGGCATGGCGGACAAATTTGGAAAAATTTTGGTGCCGTCAGAAGAGGTTGTTGAGATCAAGAGTGGCCAAAAGGCTGTTTCTGAGCGTCGCTTCTTCCCGGGCTATGTTCTCATCGAAATGGAAATGACTGATGAGACTTGGCACTTGGTAAAAAATACACCAAAGGTAACTGGCTTTGTGGGTGGCGTTAGAAACAAGCCATCACCAATTTCACCTGCTGAAGTTCAAAAAATCATGGACCAAATGCAAGCTGGTGTTGATAAGCCAAAACCAAAAACATTATTTGAGGTGGGTGAAATGGTGCGCGTTAAAGAAGGCCCATTCACAGACTTTAATGGCAACGTTGAAGAAGTTAACTATGAGAAGTCTCGCTTGCGAGTTTCAGTAACGATCTTCGGTCGTGGCACACCTGTAGAGCTAGAGTTCGGTCAGGTAGAAAAGATGTAAAGATTTACAGACCTGTGCAAACAGGTTTGTATGAGGAGCTGAGTTAGGGTTGCCGCTCTAACAAGGCGTTTTACTCAACGGTGGTCTTTTTGAATTTAAAAGATGCACCATTATTGGAGTGTAAAAATGGCAAAGAAGATTATTGGCTTTATTAAGCTACAAATCCCAGCCGGTAAAGCGAATCCATCGCCACCAGTTGGTCCTGCGTTAGGTCAACGCGGTTTGAACATCATGGAATTCTGTAAAGCGTTCAATGCTCAAACACAAAGCATGGAACCAGGTTTACCAATCCCAGTAGTGATCACAGCTTTTGCAGACAAGAGCTTCACATTCGTGATGAAGACTCCTCCAGCAACAGTTTTGATTAAAAAAGCTGCTAAGTTGGAAAAAGGTTCTCCACGTCCACATACAGACAAGGTTGGCAAAATTACTCGCGCTCAAGCCGAGGAAATTGCTAAGGCAAAAATGCCTGACCTAACAGCAGCCGATATGGATGCAGCTGTTCGCACAATCGCTGGTAGCGCCCGCTCTATGGGTATCACTGTGGAAGGACTCTAATCATGGCTAAAGTTTCTAAACGCGTAGCTGCTTTTCAAGCAAAAGTAGACCGTAATAAGTTTTACCCTATTGATGAGGCTTTGAGCCTTGTTAAAGAATTTGCAACAGCTAAGTTCGATGAGTCTATCGACGTTGCTGTGCAACTTGGTATTGACGCTAAAAAATCTGACCAAGTTGTTCGTGGTTCAGTGGT
>CALMBU010000083.1 GCA_937863045.1 uncultured Polynucleobacter sp.
TGCCAGTTATCGCCATCAAGACCCGCAAGGATCAAAGGCTGAATGTGACGTGTGTGCAAACTGGTCATGCTGCACCTCCAGCTGCATTTACATTTGAATTAGCTTTGGCTTTAAGTTCATCAATCAAAGCGTCTAATTTTTCATTGCTCATAAAACTGCACATGGTTTTATTGTTCACAATCGCCACAGGCGCATCTCCGCAAGCACCCATGCACTCGCCTTCTTTTAGGGTGAAAGTGCCGCAAGGCGTTGTTTCGTTGTAATCAATGCCTAATTTTTTCTTTAAGTACTCGCCTGCACGAGTGCCACCAGAAAGTTCGCATGGCAAATTGGTACAAACCGCTAATTTGAATTTGCCAACAGGCTTGGTGTCGTACATGTTGTAAAACGTGGCAACTTCTTGAACAGCAATCGGTGGCATTTCTAAGATGGTCGCAATTTCTTCAATGGAGTCAGGAGTCACCCATCCGTATTGGTCTTGAGCAACTACCAAAGCCGCCATCACAGCAGATTGTTTTTGATCGGCTGGATACTTTGCAATGTTGCGATTGATTTCAGCGCGAGCTTGTGGGGACAACATATGTTCTCTTATCCTTTTAGCGGTCAATCTCGCCGAACACAATGTCCTGCGTACCAATAATAGTTACAGCATCAGCCAACATATGACCTTTTGCCATTTCATCTAAAGCTGATAAATGCACAAAGCCTGGGGCACGGATCTTCAAACGGTAAGGTTTGTTAGCGCCATCAGAAATTGCATAAATACCAAACTCACCCTTTGGATGTTCAACAGCAGCGTAAGCCTCGCCTGCAGGCACATGAATGCCTTCGGTGAACAGTTTGAAGTGGTGAATCAATTCTTCCATGTTGGACTTCATGTCCACACGTTTTGGACTTGTGACTTTGTGGTTGTCGCTCATCACTGGACCAGGATTAGCTCTTAACCACTTAACGCATTGCTGAATGATCTTATTGGACTGACGCATTTCTTCAACGCGCACCAAGTAACGATCGTAGGAGTCACCGTTAACGCCCACAGGAATATCAAAATCTAATTTGCTGTAAACCTCGTATGGCTGCTTTTTACGCAAATCCCATTCAATACCTGAACCACGCAACATGGCGCCCGTGAATCCGAGTTGTAATGCGCGCTCTGGTGTTACCACGCCAATGCCAACCAAACGCTGCTTCCAAATACGGTTATCTGTTAACAGAGTTTCATACTCATCGACATACTTTGGAAATCTGGTGGTGAAATCCTCAATGAAATCCAACAAAGAACCTTGGCGGTTTTCGTTCAATTTCTTCACAGCTTTTTCGCCACGAATCTTATTGGCCAAGTACTGAGGCATCGTGTCTGGCAAGTCACGGTATACGCCGCCTGGACGATAGTAGGCAGCATGCATACGAGCACCAGAAACAGCTTCGTACATATCAAACAAATCTTCGCGCTCGCGGAAGGCATACAAGAACACCGCCATCGCACCCACGTCTAAGCCGTGACAACCAATCCACAACAAGTGATTGAGCAAACGAGTGATCTCGTCATACATCACACGGATGTATTGCGCACGCTCTGGAACTTCAATTTGCAATAACTTTTCAATCGCCATCACATAAGCGTGCTCATTGGCCATCATTGAAACGTAGTCCAAGCGATCCATGTACGGAACGTTTTGTACCCAAGTTCTGGTTTCTGCTAATTTCTCAGTGGCGCGATGCAATAAACCAATGTGCGGGTCTGAGCGCTGAATCACTTCACCATCTAGCTCCAAAACCAAACGCAACACACCGTGAGCGGCTGGGTGCTGTGGACCAAAGTTCAGGGTGTAATTTTTAATATCAGCCATGATCAAGAACCGTAGCTTTCTTCGCGAATCACTCGAGGAGTTACCTCGCGAGGATCAATCGTGACAGGTTGATAAATAACTCTCTTTTGCTCTGGGTCGTAACGCATTTCTACGTTGCCAGAGATCGGGAAATCTTTTCTGAACGGATGACCGATGAAGCCATAGTCTGTCAAAATGCGGCGCAAATCATCATGGCCATCAAACAAGATGCCATACAAGTCAAAAGCCTCACGCTCAAACCAGTTGGCTGAGTTCCAAATCGGCGTCACCGAGGCGACCAATGGGTAATGATCCACCGGTGCAAACACGCGAAGGCGCAAACGCCAGTTGTGTTTCACAGAAAGCAAGTGGCTCACAGCAGCAAAACGAGGACCTTCCCACGTTGAATTGTCGTACTCGCTGTAGTCAACGCCACACAAGTCCATCAACTGATCAAAGCCCAAACTTGGCTCATCTCTTAATGTTTTTGCTACCTCTAAATAGTCTTCTGAGCGCACTACCAAAGTAAGTTCACCAAGGGCCTCGTGCAAACGAGAAACTTTTTTGCCCAATACTTTTTCTAAGCGCTCTTTAAGCACGGATAGGGTGTCTGACATCTCAGGCCTTTCTCGCAATCGTGCTGGTGCGCTTGATCTTGGCTTGCAATTGAATGATGCCGTACATCAAAGCTTCAGCAGTTGGAGGACACCCGGGTACATAAACGTCCACAGGAACGATGCGGTCGCAACCGCGAACCACAGAATAAGAGTAATGGTAGTAACCGCCGCCATTAGCGCATGATCCCATCGAGATCACCCAACGCGGCTCAGGCATCTGGTCATACACCTTGCGCAAGGCTGGCGCCATCTTGTTACACAAAGTACCAGCCACAATCATCAAATCAGATTGGCGCGGTGATGGTCTGAACACAACACCAAAACGGTCCAAGTCATAACGGGATGCGCCGGCGTGCATCATTTCAACTGCACAACAGGCCAAACCAAAAGTCATTGGCCAAAGAGAACCTGTTCTCGTCCAGTTAATGAGCTTATCAGCCGATGTTGTGACAAAACCTTCTTTTAAGATACCTTCAATAGCCATGTTTTATCGTTACTCCCAATTAAGGGCACCCTTCTTCCAGATGTAGGCAAAACCAACCACGAATTCCAACAAGAAAATAACCATTGCGATGTAACCAGGCCAGCCGATTTCAGACAAAGCCACGCCCCAAGGGAATAAAAATGCTGTTTCTAGGTCAAATAGGATGAAAAGGATGGCGACCAAGTAGTAACGCACGTCAAATTTCATGCGCGCATCTTCGTATGCGTCGAATCCGCACTCGTACGGGGAGATTTTTTCAGCATCGGGCTTATTGGCACCGAGCAATTTGCCTAGGCCCATGGGAGCCAAGCCAACACCAATCCCCACTAGGATGAATAGTAAAACGGGAAAATAAGCTTCTAAGTTCAAGAGCGTTCCAATTCGTAACTCTAAGTATCACTTACATATTTTCACTAATTGGTCTTGCAGCTTTCTGACAAGCGGCAAAACCCCCCTGTTTGGTGCCGTCGGCGAGACTCGAACTCGCACAGCTTTACGCCACTACCACCTCAAGATAGCGTGTCTACCAATTCCACCACGACGGCATACGGTAAAACCCTTAGATTTTAGCTTATTGCCGTCTTTCTAGAGGGGTTTTTTCAGAATTCTAGGAACTTATCTAGGGACATTTTGACCAGAACCGGTCACTGGAGCGACTGGGGAACCTGGCGTAGCGGATGCTGGCGCTGGAACTTCAGAAGCTGGGGGTGTCACTGGGGCGCTGGTGCCTGATAAAACACCGGCGTTTTGTGACTTGGTTGAACTAAACAAAGTAATACCCAAGGTAGACAAGAAGAAGATTGTGGCAAATACGGCTGTTACGCGGGATAGGAAGTTGGCTGAACCGGCAGCGCCAAATAAGCCACCTGAAGAACCACCACCAAACGCTGCCCCCATGTCAGCGCCCTTACCTTGCTGAACAAGAACCAAAACGATCACTCCAATCGCAGAAATGATCTGTAACACAACCAATATAGTCTTTAACAATTCCATCTAAGTCTCCAAAAACAAATTTATTTACATGCTTGGCATAAAGCCAAAAAATCTTTTGCATTCAACGATGCGCCACCGACCAAACCACCATCAATATCTGGCATCGCTAACAAATCTTTAGCATTATCAGGCTTTAAGCTACCACCGTACAGAATTGCTACTTTTGAGGCAGCTTCATCGTCAAACTTAGCCAACTGCAAACGCAACTCCCTATGCACATCTTGAGCCTGCGCTGGGGTAGGCACTTTTCCAGTGCCAATCGCCCAAACGGGTTCATAAGCAATGATGCAAGACCCAATCTGACCTTGCAGCAAATCTAAAACAGCCTGCAATTGACGACGCACAACGCTCAATGTTTTGCCGTCATCATGTTCAGCCTCAGTCTCACCCACACAGATAATGGGGGTGATGCTGGCTTGTAAACAGGCTTTTGCTTTTCTGGCCACCAAGCCATCACCCTCTTGATGAAATTGACGACGCTCAGAGTGACCAACGATCACATACTGACAGCCAAACTCTTGCAACATTTTTGCGCTGACATCACCCGTGTATGCCCCATTTGAATGATCAGAAACATCCTGAGCACCACAAGCAATCGGAGAGTTGGTCAACAATTGACTGACTTGCGATAAATACGGGTATGGCACACACAAAGCTGTGCGCATGCCTTGCAGATTTTTTACAAAATCTTTGCTACTCAATAACTCTTCAATGAGTTGCTGATTGGCAGCCAAGCTGCCATTCATTTTCCAGTTACCAATGATGGTCAAGGGTCTCATTAAAGTCTCATTCAATTAACAGTTAATACTATCTTACCAATGTGCTGACTTGATTCCATCAATTGATGGGCCTTGGCAGCAGCTTCTAATTCAAATACTTCATGGATCACTGGTCTAATTTTTTTAGACTCCAGTAATGGCCAAACATGCGCTCTCAAGGATCTTGCAATAGCGCCCTTGAAGTCAACAGACCTAGGCCTCAAGGTTGATCCAGTGATGGTCAAACGTCTTCTTAAAACTTGACCAACATCTACTTCTGAAATTTTACCGCCCTGATTAGCAATGATCACAATTCGACCGTCATCCGCTAAACAATTAATCTCTCTGCCCACATAAGGGCCTGCCACCATATCTAAAACAACGTTGACACCTTTGCCATTTGTAAAAGATTTAACTTCCTCTACAAAATCTTGGGTACGGTAGTTGACTGCCAGTAATGCTCCCAGCTCTTTACAAGCAGCGGCTTTCTCATCACTGCCGACCGTCACAAGCACATCGTGACCCAAGGCAGTCACCAACTGAATCGCTGTCACACCAATACCACTGCTACCACCATGCACCAACAAAGTTTCTTTGCCGCGCCCGTCTAAACCCAAACGACCCCGATCAAAGACATTGCTCCAGACAGTAAAAAATGTTTCCGGAATACTTGCTGCCTCAACGTCTGAAAAACCTTTGGGCACAGGTAGGCACTGCGCTAACGGAGCAATGCAATATTCTGCATAAGCGCCACCAATGACCAAAGCGCAAACGCGACTACCTATTTCGAAACCAAAAAAATTGTCAGAATGCGCAATGTCTCCGCCAATGATTTCACCCGCCAATTCCAAACCAGGTAAATCTGTTCCGCCTGGAGGGACAGGATAAAAACCTTGACGTTGCAAAACGTCAGGACGGTTAACCCCTGCAGCTCTGACTCTGATCAATACTTCACCAGAGCCAGCTTGTGGCAAGACCAAATCAGGTCTTGTCACAGGCTTTAGAACTTCAGGAGCACCGTATTGGCTGATTTCAACAGCACGCATGCCGTCTTAGCTCACTTACTTTAATGCGCTTACTGTTGCTGTTCGGCTTGATCTGCAGGTGCAGCATCAGCTTGTGGTGCAGCACCATTCAAAGGAGCAATGCTTGTTCCTTCGTCAGCACACGCAGCCTTCAATGACAAACGCAAACGTCCACGTTCATCAGCAGCCAATAACTTCACACGCACCACTTGACCTTCTTGCAAGTAATCTTTCACATCTTTCACGCGCTCGTTGGCGATTTCTGAAATATGCAATAAACCATCTTTACCTGGAAGAATGTTGATCAAGGCACCGAACTCTAGCAACTTAACCACTGGGCCTTCGTAGATCTTACCCACTTCAGCTTCAGCAGTGATGCCTTCGATACGACGTTTGGCTTCTTCCATGCCTTCAGCACTTGTAGAAGCAATCGTCACAAGACCATCATCAGTGATATCAATGCTAGTACCAGTTTCTTTTGTCAAAGCCTGGATAGTTGCGCCACCCTTACCAATCACTTCGCGGATCTTGTCTGGATGAATCTTGATGGTCACCATGCGCGGAGCGTGCTCAGACAACTCTGTGCGCACACCACTCATTGACTCTTGCATCTTGCTCAAAATGTGCAAACGGCCTTCTTTGGCTTGAGCCAAAGCAACCTGCATGATCTCTTTGGTAATACCTTGTACTTTGATGTCCATCTGCAATGCAGTGATACCGTTTGATGTACCGGCCACCTTGAAGTCCATGTCACCCAAGTGATCTTCATCACCCAAGATGTCTGTCAAAACAGCGAAACGATTGCCATCCAAAATCAAGCCCATCGCTACACCAGCCACATGGGCTTTCACAGGAACACCAGCATCCATCATCGCTAAACAGCCGCCACAAACAGAAGCCATTGAAGACGAACCATTTGACTCAGTGATTTCTGAAACAACACGCAAGCTGTATGCAAACTCTTCTGCGCTTGGCAACACTGGAATCAAAGCACGCTTAGCCAAACGACCGTGGCCGATTTCGCGACGCTTTGGGCTACCAACACGGCCTGTTTCGCCAGTGGCAAACGGAGGCATGTTGTAGTGGAACATGAAGCGATCACGTTGCTCACCTTCTAAAGCATCAATGATTTGCTCATCGCGCGCCGTACCCAAAGTTGCAACCACCAAACCTTGTGTCTCACCGCGGGTGAACAATGCTGAACCGTGTGTGCGTGGCAATACGCCTGTACGAATTTCAATTGGACGAACAGTGCGTGTATCACGACCGTCAATGCGTGGCTCACCGTTCAATACTTGACTACGAACAATCTTAGCTTCGATATCAAACATGATGTTGTTGGCTTCAACTTCATCAAACTCACCAGCTTCGGCCAATTTTGTCATCACATCTTTTGTCACTTCTTTCAACTTGGTTGAACGAGCTTGCTTTTGACGAATTTGATACGCTTCACGCAAACCAGCTTCAGCCAATGCAGTGACCTTAGCAATCATTGGCTCATTCTTAGGAGCTGCTTGCCAATCCCACTCAGGCTTGCCGCCTTCGCGCACTAAATCATTGATCGCATTGATCGCTGTTTGCATTTGCTCATGACCATAAACAACCGCGCCCAACATGATCTCTTCAGACAACTGATAAGCCTCAGACTCAACCATCAACACAGCAGATTGAGTACCAGCAACGATCAAATCTAATTGGCTGGTCGCTTGCTCAGTGCGTGTTGGGTTCAACATGTATTGACCATCTTTGTAACCAACGCGAGCGGCGCCCACTGGACCATTGAATGGAATGCCTGAAACAGCCAAAGCTGCTGAAGCGCCAATCAATGCAGGGATGTCTGCAGGTACGTCTGGGTTCATCGATACCACGTGAATCACCACTTGAACTTCGTTCAAGAAACCTTCTGGGAACAAAGGACGCAATGGGCGATCGATCAAACGTGAAACCAATGTTTCACCTTCTGAAGGACGGCCTTCACGACGGAAAAAACCACCAGGAATCTTACCGGCAGCGTATGTCTTCTCTAAATAATCTACAGTTAGTGGGAAGAAGTTTTGACCTGGCTTGGCATTTTTTGCACCCACCACTGTTGCCAAAATAACTGTGTCATCCACATCCACTAAAACGGCACCACCTGCTTGGCGAGCGATCTCACCAGTTTCCATACGAACAGTGTGTGAACCCCATTGAAAACTTTTTACTACTTTATTAAACATCGTCATTTATGTATATCTCCAATCAACATTTGCCATAGAAAATCAGCGCTATGGCAGCACTGGAGCAATGAGGGGCTATGCGGAGTAAGGATGCCATTCCAAAGAAAGGCTCAGAGAATAGTTAACCTGTCTTTGGAATGACACGGGTCCTGTACTACGAGCAGCCACCGACCGCTCAAAACGATAATGCCTGCCTAAGTCAAACTGAGGCAGGCATTGTCGGAATTACTTACGTAGACCGAGCTTATCAATCAAAGCGCGATAACGATCAAAATCTTTTGACTTCAAATAGTCGAGCAAACGACGGCGACGGCTAACCATCTTCAACAAACCGCGACGGCTGTGATGATCTTTAGCATTTGCTTTGAAGTGAGGTGTTAAATCATTGATGCGAGCAGTTAACAAAGCAACTTGAACTTCAGGACTGCCTGTGTCATTTGCTGCACGTGCGTTATCTTTAACAATAACGGCTTTATCAGCTGTAAGAATAGCCATTTTTAAACTCCATACTTGCGAACAAACGAGCTTGAGATTCAATCAATGATTGATTTCGTACCCGATATGTCGTGCGAATTGTTGAAAAACCCAAAAGTTTTCGATTCTTAATGGAATCAATCACTTCGGCACTTTTTGAGAAATTCCCAGAAAGTGCCGAAATTATAGCTTATTTGGGCTTAAACAGCCATCTGAGCGTTCAATTTGTGTGCAGCAGGGTCATATAGCTTGTTCAAAGCGGCAAAATAAGCCTTGGCTGAGGCGGCCACAATGTCCGGATCCGTACCAACGCCATTCACAATCCGCCCACCTTTGGCAAGACGCACCGTGACTTCGCCCTGAGACTCAGTCCCGGTTGTGATCGCATTGACCGAATACAACAACTGCTCAGCACCACTTTTGACCTTGGATTCAATGGCGTTCAAGGTTGCATCAACCGGGCCATTGCCTTCAGACTCAGAAGTGAACTCATCTTTGCCAGATTTGAAAACAACCTTGGCAAAAGGTCGCTCACCCGTCTCAGACCTTTGTGACATTGAGATAAAACGATAGTGGTCACTAGCTTCTTCAGCATTATTACCCACGATTGCGGTGATATCTTCGTCAAAAATCTCGGCTTTTTGGTCAGCCAAGGTCTTAAATCTGGAAAAAGCATCGTTCATGTCAGCTTCAGAATCCATCTCAATGCCCAATTCTTGCAAACGCTGTTTGAATGCATTTCGACCAGACAATTTGCCCAAAACGATCTTATTGGCTGCCCAACCCACATCTTCAGCACGCATGATTTCGTAGGTATCACGAGCTTTTAAAACACCATCTTGGTGAATACCTGAGGCGTGGGCGAAGGCGTTGGCCCCAACCACCGCTTTATTGGGTTGCACCACAAAACCAGTGATTTGAGAAACCATCTTAGAAGCTGGCACGATTTGGGTGGTATCAATGCCCACTGACAAGTCAAAGTAATCTTTGCGGGTTTTAATGGCCATCACGACTTCTTCCAAAGAAGTGTTGCCGGCACGCTCACCCAAACCATTGATGGTGCACTCGATTTGACGCGCCCCACCAATCTTGACGCCTGCCAATGAATTGGCGACGCCCATACCCAAGTCGTTGTGGCAATGCACCGACCAAATGGCTTTATCAGAATTAGGGATGCGCTCACGCAATGTTTTGATGAAATTGCCATAAAGCTCAGGCACAGCATAACCAACCGTGTCAGGCACGTTGATGGTTGTGGCGCCCTCTTTGATGACGGCCTCAAGCACGCGACACAAGAAATCGACTTCAGAGCGATAACCATCTTCTGGTGAAAACTCAACATCGTTGGTGTGATTGCGTGCAAAGCGCACGGCGGCTTTGGCTTGCTCGAACACTTGATCAGGGGTCATGCGCAACTTCTTTTCCATGTGCAATGGTGAAGTGGCAATGAATGTGTGAATGCGCTTAGAGTTAGCACCCTTCAAAGCATCAGCCGCGCGGCCAATGTCTTTTTCATTGGCACGGGCCAAAGAGCAAACCGTTGAATCCTTGATGACTTGAGCAATGGCGTTGATCGCCGCAAAGTCGCCATCAGAGCTGGCCGCAAAGCCCGCTTCAATCACGTCCACACGAAGACGCTCAAGCTGTCTTGCAATCCTGACCTTTTCATCTTTGGTCATTGAAGCACCAGGCGACTGCTCACCATCTCTCAAAGTGGTATCAAAAATAATCAATTTATCTGTCATGACTTGCTCCCGAACTAACTAAATTTTCTAAATAAAAAACCCCAGTAGGACTGGGGTTCGTGTTGTTTGCTTTGACTCTAAGTATTTAAGCGTGCACAGACCCCAGGTTTTGACCTAGTCCTAAAAGTAGCAGCAGTGACAAACTTGTATTCATAAACCCTAATATACACAAAAAATGAATTAATTGTTAGAAAGCATATCTGAAGCTTTTTTCTTGCGCAAGACAATCTTTTGCCAAACCCAAAAAACATAGCCCGAGATGGCATAAACCACAAATAAACCAAACAAGGCCACCGGAGGATCTGTGGACACCAAAACAAAGCCCAAGATGATCAAAATCATGACGCCAAAGGGGGCTCTGTAGCGCACATCCAAGGCTTTACCGCTGTAGAACATAGCGTTTGAAACCATCGTAATACCTGCATAGATGGTCAAGGCAAACATGACCCATGGCAAAGCCAATTCTTTAACAGGTAATTTATTGTCAACCGCTAACCAGACAAAACCAGCGATCAATGAAGCGGCGGCTGGGCTTGGCAAACCTTGGAAGAAGCGTTTATCAACCACGCCGATATTGGTATTGAAGCGTGCCAAGCGCAAGGCAGCTCCTGCGCAGAAAATAAATGCGGCCAACCAGCCCCACTTACCCAAATCTTTTAACACCCACTCGTAAGCAATCAATGCGGGTGCAACGCCAAAAGAAACCATGTCTGTTAGTGAGTCGTACTGCTCACCAAAGGCACTCTGGGTGTTGGTCATGCGAGCCACGCGACCATCCATACCATCCATGACCAAAGCCACAAAAATGGCAATCGCAGCAATTTCAAAACGTTGGTTCATGGCTTGCACGATGGCAAAGAAACCGCAAAATAAATTAGCGGTCGTGAAAGCATTGGGCAATAAATAGATGCCACGATTGCGCGGTCGACCTAGATTCTCTTGATCAGAATCACCCCAATCATTGCGACGCAAAGGCGTCACATTGCTGGGTAAATTTTTAGTTAGTCTTGGTTTTCTACGTCGAAATGGCGTCATAGATTACTTTTTAGTCCAATCCGGGCAATTTGGCTAGTACCGTGCTGGTTGCTGATACTTTATCGCCAACACTGACCAATGGCTCTGCGGTCAAAGGTAAATACACGTCCACCCTTGAGCCAAAACGGATAAAACCGTAACGCTCGCCCTTTTTAAGCTTGTCGCCTAAATGTGCGTAGCAAAGAATTCTGCGGGCAATCAAGCCGGCCACTTGAACCAAGGTGATGGTTTGACCATTGGCGTCAATCACCACAGCATTGCGTTCATTTTCTGTGGATGCTTTATCTAAATCAGCATTCACAAACTTACCTGGGAAATACTCAATGCGCTTGATCGTGCCATTCACAGACGAACGATTCGAATGCACATTGAAGACGTTCATGAAAACACTGATCTTGAGTGCTTCACGATTGGCATAAGGATCAAATCCTTTTTCAACAATGATGACTCGACCATCAGCTGGCGATAAAACTGCATCTTTGATCAAAGGAATCAGGCGACCCGGATCTCTGAAAAACTGCACCACAAAAATAAAAATAATCCAGAAAGGCCAAGACCATGCCCACCCTGCGGTGGAATGAATCACGAACAATACAAAACCCGCGATGGCCACATGTGGCCAACCTTCTTTTGCAATAATCGGATGCGGGTAATGAACTGCCATTGGGTCTCTCTTTCTGGATCTTTTTATTGATTCAACGATTAAATCTTAGTTCTTGCTTTGATCAACTAACTTGTTCTTAGCAATCCAAGGCATCATCGCGCGCAACTTAGCACCAACCACTTCGATGTCATGCTCAGCGTTCAAGCGACGACGAGAAATCAATGTAGGTGCACCTGCTTTGTTTTCCAAGATGAAGCTCTTTGCATATTCACCAGTTTGAATGTCCTTCAAGCACTGACGCATTGCATTCTTCGTCTCTTCAGTCACAACACGTGGGCCAGTCACATACTCACCGTACTCAGCATTGTTTGAGATTGAGTAGTTCATGTTGGCGATACCGCCTTCGTAGATCAAGTCAACGATCAACTTCAACTCGTGCAAGCACTCGAAGTAAGCCATTTCTGGGGCATAACCAGCTTCAACCAAAGTTTCGAAACCAGCTTTGATCAATTCAACTGCGCCGCCACAAAGAACAGCTTGCTCACCGAACAAGTCAGTTTCAGTTTCTTCACGGAAGTTTGTTTCGATGATGCCAGCACGGCCACCACCGTTGGCTGTTGCATATGACAAAGCAACGTCACGTGCTGAACCAGTTGTGTTTTGATGAACAGCGATCAAATGAGGAACGCCACCACCTTGTGAATATGTGCCACGAACTGTATGACCTGGTGCCTTAGGGGCAATCATGATCACGTCCACGTCTGCACGTGGAATCACTTGACCGTAGTGAACGTTGAAGCCGTGAGCAAATGCCAATGCAGCGCCTGCCTTGATATTTGGAGCAACTTCTTTGTTGTACACCTCAGCGATTTGCTCGTCCGGCAACAACATCATCACAACGTCTGCGCCTTTAACAGCTTCAGCCACTTCTTTAACTTGCAAACCTGCGTTTGCAGCTTTATTCCAAGAAGCGCCACCTTTGCGTAAACCAACAGTTACTTTCACACCAGAATCATTCAAGTTCTGTGCGTGGGCATGACCCTGTGAACCGTAACCAATGATTGTTACTTGCTTACCTTTGATCAAAGATAAGTCTGCGTCTTTATCGTAAAAAACTTTCATGCTATTTCCTATGTAATTTCAGTTTGTTGTTTGTTAAAAAGTTATACCTTCAAGATACGCTCACCGCGACCAACGCCTGAGCAACCAGTTCGGACTGTTTCCAAAATGGCGCTGCGGTCTGTGGCTTCAATGAATGCATCTAATTTACTGCTGTCTCCAGTCAGCTCGATGGTGTAAGACTTATCGCTGACATCAATGATACGACCGCGGAAAATGTCCGTAATGCGTTTCATCTCTTCGCGCTCCTTACCAACAGCTCTGACTTTGATCAACATGAGCTCACGCTCGATGTGAGGACCATCAGTCAAATCAATCACCTTCACCACCTCAACCAGGCGGTTCAAATGCTTGGTAATTTGCTCAATGACGTCTTCAGAACCAACCGTCACAATTGTCATGCGTGACAAAGATGGGTCTTCTGTAGGAGCCACTGTTAATGTTTCAATGTTGTATCCGCGAGCAGAAAACAAACCAACCACGCGTGATAACGCACCTGGCTCGTTCTCTAAAAGAATAGAAATAATGTGGCGCATCAGAGTTCCTCGCTTCCTAAAAGCATTTCAGTAATGCCTTTACCAGCTTGAACCATTGGCCAAACGTTTTCTGTTGGGTCTGTTTGGAAATCCATGAACACAGTTCGATCTTTCATTTTGAATGCTTCGCGAAGCGCTGGTTCAACATCAGACTTTTTCTCAATGCGCATACCCACGTGACCAAAAGATTCCGCCAATTTCACAAAGTCAGGCAATGAATCCATGTACGAGCTTGAGTAACGCTTGTTATATGTCAACTCTTGCCATTGACGAACCATGCCCAAATAACGATTATTCAAAGAAATAATCTTGATGGGTGTGTCGTATTGCTTGCAAGTTGATAACTCTTGAATACACATCTGAATAGAACCTTCACCAGTGATGGTGACCACTTCATTGTCAGGGAAAGCTTTTTTGATGCCCATGGCGTATGGCAAGCCAACACCCATGGTGCCAAGACCACCAGAGTTGATCCAACGACGTGGCTTATCAAATTTGTAGAATTGCGCTGCCCACATTTGATGCTGGCCAACGTCTGAACAAACAAAAGCATCACCCTTGGTGAGTTCCCAAACTTTTTCAACCACGTACTGTGGTTTCACAATTTCAGAATCACGATCAAAGCTCAAGCAATCTTTTTTGCGCCACTCATTGATCTGTGCCCACCAAGCATCCAACTTCGCTTTGTTCTTTAATGGACCAGTGGCCTTGATCATGGCAGACATCTCAACCAAAACTTCTTTGAGATCGCCAACGATAGGCACATCCACTTTCACGCGCTTTGAAATCACTGAAGGATCGATGTCGATGTGAATGATTTTTCTAGGCACGCTGCAAAAGTGCGCAGGGTTACCAATCACGCGGTCATCAAAACGAGCGCCGATCGCAATCAAGACGTCGCAGTGCTGCATTGTCATGTTGGCTTCATACGTACCGTGCATACCTAACATACCCAAGAAACGTGGGTCTGTGCCAGGGAATCCACCCAAGCCCATCAAGGTATTGGTCACTGGGTAACCAAGCAAGTCAGCAAATTGCTTTAACTCAGGTGCTGCATCTGAAAGAATCACGCCACCACCTGTGTAGATGTATGGGCGCTCAGCTTCAAGCAACAAACTGATGGCTTTGCGAATCTGACCACTGTGACCTTTGTTCACAGGGTTATAAGAACGCATAATCAATTCATCTGGATAGTTAAAGCGCGCCTTCTGGAAAGACACGTCTTTAGGAATATCCACCACCACCGGACCTGGACGACCAGTTCTGGCAATGTGAAAAGCTTTTTTCAAGGTCAAGGCTAGATCCGCAGGATCTTTGACCAAGAAATTATGTTTAACGATTGGACGAGTGATACCAACGGTGTCGCACTCTTGGAACGCATCTTCACCGATGGCAGCCGTAGGCACGTTACCAGTGATGATCACCATTGGGATTGAATCCATGTAGGCAGTCGCAATGCCTGTTACAGCATTGGTCACACCAGGACCTGAGGTCACCAATGCAACACCGACATTACCTGTGGCGCGCGCATAGCCATCAGCAGCATGAACGGCTGCTTGCTCGTGACGCACCAAGATATGTTCAAACTTATCTTGTTTGAAGATCTCGTCGTAGATAAATAAAACTGAACCGCCTGGGTAACCCCAGACATATTCCACACCTTCAGCATGAAGGGCTTTGACCAAAATTTCAGCGCCAATCATTTCTGGGCCGTCTTGGTTTTGTTTGTTACTAGCAGGGTTCAAAAGTTCCGCGCTGTTGTTATTTGCATTCATTTTCTTTAGTCCTTTGCAATTTTCGGCAAAAAATTGTTTGGGCTACTCTGGCTCCGTGCTTGTGGCTCGGGTTCGAGTGGCGGTCGCTTAAATCCGGGAAAAAACCATCTTATGAAAGGTCCGGCAAGTCGAACCTAGGATTTTAGCCTATAACTCCTTATTAGGGGTGGGTTTGTGAAGCGTTGTCTAATAGGGGTTATGGCTTCCGCAAAAGAACTGTCTGACTTCCTCAAAGGGGTCGAGGCAAAATCCTTCAAACGTACCGTATTTTCTACACGGGACGAGGAAGCAGCCTTGGACATTGTGCAAGACAGCATGATGAAGCTGGCCGAGAAGTACGGTGACCACGATGCCGCAGAACTGCCCTTGATTTACACCCGAATCCTGCAAAATACGACCCTGGACTGGTTCAGGCGTCAAAAAACTCAAAATACCTGGGTCAGCCTCTTCTCATCCCTCAGAGGTGGTTCCAAAGATAATTTAGACGACTCTGATTACTCTGACCCTCTGGAGTTCCTTGATTCTACTGAAGAAAATCTTGGTTTTGAAGATGGCGCGACGATTTTAGAGCGCCAACAATTGATTAAAATCATCGAAAATGAGATTTCTAAACTACCATCACGTCAACGAGAAGCCTTCCTCATGCGTTATTGGGATGATCTGGGCATTTCTGAAACAGCCAAATTAATGGCTTGCTCGGAGGGTAGCGTGAAGACACACTGCTCTCGAGCATGCTCTTTTTTGGCGAAAGCCCTTAAAAAACAAGGAATTAAATTGTGAGTAAGCACTATCAAACCCCTGAAGAAGATAGCCAGCAAGAGCTGCAAGTGGCTTCGCTTACCCGCGATTTACTTGATGAAGGTGCTGCAGATCTGCCAGCCCACATCACCAATCGCCTAGAAAATGCCAGAAAACTGGCATTGGCAGCGAAATTAGAAGAACGTAAATCCTTCTGGTCACGCAACTGGGTCCGAGAAGGCTTTAAAAACTCAAGCTCAACTGGTTCTGATTGGCGCAATCGCGCATGGGGTGCTTTTGGTGCGGCTCCAATTTTTGCCTTGGCCTTTGGCATTGTCTTGATCTCAGGTTGGCAAGAAGATGAACGCATCAGAGACATTGCCAAGGTCGATAGCGCGATTTTGGTTGATGCAGTACCGCCCAAGGCATACAAAGATGATGGCTTTGTCAGATATTTGATCACCAATGGCAAAGATTTGGATATTGAGAAAGAAAAGCAAGATAAGCAAAACACGCAAGAGAAACAAAGCAAGCAAGGGGAAGAAGAAAAGATCTGATCATGTCTTTTTCATCATTCTTTCATTCCTTCACAAACATGAAATGCCAAAATCGGTATATCTGTTTAAGTCGCTGTTTGCTTGCTCACATCACTGTTTTTCTGTTGATTCTTTTGGCCTACCCTGCGGTGGCCAATGCTCAAAACTGGTCAACGCTCAATGAAGATCAGCGCCTGATCTTGGCGCCCCTCGAAGAGGATTGGTCAAGCCTAACTGTTGCTCGTCAAAAAAAGTGGGTGGATGTGGCGAATCGTTATCCATCGATGTCTGATGCTGATAAAAGTACCCTGCAGTCTCGCATGTCAGAATGGGCTGGTTTATCGACCACTGAGCGCCAGCGCGCCAGAGATAACTACCTTCGCATCCTGAACATCTCTGCCGAGAAAAAAGCAGCCGCTTGGGAGAGCTATCAACAACTATCCGCCGAAGATAAAAAGTTATTGGCTCAAAAAAGAGCTCAAACAAGCAAACCAAGCGCAAGCACTTCACCAACGCTAAAATAGCGTTTGTGAAAGAATCTAATCAGTTCATCCCCCTTCCCGCAAGTTACCTAAAGTCGCTGCCAGTTCCGACGATCAAACGCCGCATTGCACTCAATCTTTATGAGATGCTGGTTTTATTCGGTGTCTTGGCTTTTACGTTCTTAGTGCCGCACTTGACCATCGGGGTTTTGTTTGAGGTCACAGCAGCGCCCGCCATTTTGATGGCTCACATTTATCTGGTCTTGGCTTTTTACTTCATGTGGTACTGGACCAAAACAGGGCAAACGCTTGCCATGCAAACTTGGCGCATTCAATTGGTCAATGAAGATGGCGCGATCATGAAACGTTCACAAGCATTGATGCGCTTTGCAATAGGCTCACTGTGGTTGATCCCAGCAGCCCTATTACTTTTCATCAATATCAAAATGAATCCAAGCGCCAGCATGGGCGGATCAGTTTCAATTATTTTCTTTTCTATCACTTTATTTTTGTGGCCACTATCTGCACTCCTAGATAGAAAGAATCGTCAATCGATTCCTGACCGATGGTCTGGCACTCGCTTGGTTCAATTACCCAACACGATTCCTCATCCAGTCAGCAGTGGTAAAGAATGATTGCATCAGGCGTTCAAATAGAATGCCATTGATGCCAACATCTTTCATGGCCTGGCGCATGCACTGCAACCACTGATCTCTTTCAGAAATACCAATTGAGAATGGCAAATGCCTGGCTTTAAGTCTGGGGTGCCCATACTGCTCAACAAAAAGATCCGGGCCACCCATCCAGCCACTCAAGAACATGAACAGCTTCTCTCTGGATGAAGTTGAATCTGCAGGATGCATCATTCGTATCCCCTGATAATTTTCTTCCAAATCCATCAGGTCATAGAAACGATCAACCAACTCACGCAGCTTCTCAGCTCCGCCAATCAATTCATAAGTGGTTTTTTCTTGTGACATGTTTCTTATTTTATTCTTGATTAAACTTTTTGATCACACTTTGATCATACATTCCTGAGCACTTCTGAGGCTGATGTGTGAGAAATCTTTCTTTGTAGCCACAGGCCGCCCAATACACAAGCAGAAACACCAAACACCACACCATAGACAATCACAATCCATGGAATCGGTAAATTGAATTCAAAGACATGGGTCGCCAAAGCCCAGCCTACTCCAATGGCGCCCAAAGAAGCCATCAAGCCAGCAATAAAACCAATCACGCTTAACTCTGTATAAAAAGCACGCCTGATTTGAGCCTGACTAGCGCCCAAGGTTTTAAGTAAGCCCGCATCTTTGAGGCGTTCATCTTGAGTGGAGGCTAAAGCAGCAGCCAAAACCAAGATGCCAGCAATCACCGTGAAGCCAAACAACAACTCCACAGCGGCTGATAATTTATTCAAGACATCTTGTACTTGATTCAAAGCCGACTCAACATCCACCACGGTCACATTAGGAAATTTCGCCACCACAGATATATCCAAAGGCAATACTTGTGGCACCAAAGGTCCTTGCTTATAAGCAGTGATCCACGTTTGCGGCATTTCACCAAGGAGATGGGGCGGCAGAATTGCAAAGAAATTCACGCGCATGGTGCCCCAATCAAGCTCTCTGATAGATGTGACGTTTGCTTTCACAGGAATACCTGCAATATCAAAGACCAAGCTATCGCCTAATTTCAAAGACAATGTTTTAGCCAAACCTTTTTCAATCGACACTTCAGGCATGCGCGTGTTGCCGTGCCAGGTTCCTGCGGTCACTTTATTTTTATCAGGCAAGTCTGCGCCATAGGATAGATTGAACTCCCTATCGACCAATCGCTGAGCACGTGAATCCTCAAAATCTTGCGGCAATACCACTTGATCATTGATGTGCGTTAAGCGACCTCGAACCATCGGGTACAAGACAATTGTTTTAACCCCAGCGCTCAATAACTTCTCTTCCACTGCCGCTTTTTGTTCTGGCTGAATATTGATCAAAAATCTATTAGGAGCATCAGGCGGAGAACTGCCCTTCCAGGCACTCATCAAGTCTTGTCTCACCACGGCCAAGAGCAACAGGGCCATGATGGCAATCGCCAAAGATGCTATTTGTAAACCAGTGAACAAAGATCGTCTGGATAATGATTGCCAAACAAAGCGTTGCACAACGTGTTGACCTAACCATGAATGCTCTGCCATCTTGGCAGTCAACTTGATCAACAACCAAGACACCAACACAAAGACGCCTGCTGCCAAGGAGAAGCCGCCCAAAGTTAAAACGGCTAATTTGACATCTTTGGCAACGCTCAAGAGCAAAACAAAGAAGCTGATGATTCCAAAAAACATCAACAGCCAAGAAGCAGGATGTCTTACTGAAATGTCACGACGAATCACTTTCAGCGGTGAGATATCACTCAAATACAACAATGGTGGCCAGACAAATCCAATCAACAAAACAACGGCAACCAGTAAAGACCAGATCAATGGCCAGATCGATGCTGATGGCAAATCAGCCACCAACAAATCACCCAAGAAGAAAAGCAAACCTTGATGTCCGATCCAGCCCAAGCACGCACCCATAGCACCACCCAAGAGTGCAATCACCATGCTGGCCTTAAAGTGCTCGAGCAATACTTGGCGCTTGTTCGCCCCCAAGCATTTCCAGATCGCTGTTGGATTGGCTTGCTTACTGGTGTAGCGCTTGGCGGCCAAAGCCATTGCCACAGCAGCAACCATGGCGGTCAAAATGGCCACCAACGATAAAAACTTTTCAGCTCGATCAAGAGTTGCTCTCATCAAGGGTTGACTGTTATCAACCCCCTCAATTTTGATGCCTCTTAATTGCTTACTATCAATTTCTTTTTTTGCCCAGAGTAAAAAATCATTGACCGCTGTCTCTTGACCAGCAATTAAAAACCGATAGGTCACTCGACTGCCAAAGCCAATCAATTGAGTCTTATTCAATTCATCATGACGCATCATGACCCGTGGCGCAAAGTTTAAAAAACCAGCACCCTTATCAAGCTCTTGCGTTAACAACGCTTCAATCACAAAACTTGATGATCCAAGGGTGATGCGGTCACCTAATTTTGCAGAGAGGCCCGCCAAAAGAGCGGGTTCCGCCCACACCGAACCTGGCGAAGGGGTTGTGCGTGTGTATGCGCCCTTGATGTCCAATTGATCTTTCGAGATCTTGAGACTGCCCCTTAATGGATATGACTCTGTGACAGCTTTTAAAGCCACCAAGCGGGCATTCGATCCAACCGATGACATGGTAGGGAACACCGTGGTGTTTGCCACCTGCAATCCTTGTTTAAGAGCCTCTTGTTCAAACAGGATCGGCAAAGGTTGATCACTCTGAATCAAAGCGTCTGATGCGATCAGTTGCTTGGCATCCCTCTCAAAAGCTCTTTGCATACGATCTGCTAAATAAGCCACGCTGCTCAAAGACGCCACGGATACCACCAGGGCAGCCAAGAGCCAAGCAAACTCGATAGATCTGAAGGAACGGGGAAGATTCATTGTTACTTAAACACAGTCAATTAGTGATTTAGCCACTAGGATAGTGGTAGTTCACCAAAAGTGCGCAAGCTTGCAATACCCCAAATTGGTCAAGGTCATCAAAAGTCAGCAAAAACCAACGATTGAGCTTGATGGAGTTTTAATTCAAAGAAAGGCCAAGCTTGGCAACAATATCTCGGTAGATGTCATATTCGGCTTTGATTTCTGCCGCAAACTGCTCTGGAGAGTTAGCAATGATGATTGCCCCAACATCTTCAATGCGCTTTCTAACAACTGGATCTTGTAAAACCTTGAGAACCCCTGCGTGGATTTTCTCCACAGCCTCTTTGGGCATACCAGCAGGCCCCATCAAGCCATAGAAAGCCATCCGATTCACCGGGGCCAAACCGACTTCTGCAAAGGTCGGTACATGAGGCAAGCTATTGAGTCTCTTTGGAGAAGCAATCACCAATGGCAATAAACGACCATCCTTGATGTAGGGATAGGCCGATGGCAAATTGTCATAAATGATCGGCACCTTTCCTGAAATCGTATCAAGCAGGGCTGGGCCGGCGCCACGATAGGGAACATGACTTATTTGCGTACCCGTCAAACTTTTGAATAACTCAGTCTGTAAATGTCCAATACCGCCCGAACCTGAGGTGGCGTAACTGTACTTACCAGGATTCTTTTTAACTAACTCTATAAATGATTTGTAGTCTTTGGCACTGAATTTTGGGTTCACCGCGATCACATTGGGTGACGCTGCAATATTTGTGATCGCCTGAAAATCTTTGATGGGGTCGTAACCAACTTTTTTATTGATCGCTGGACTTGAAGCAGTGGTTGAGACTGTGGCCATGCCAATCACATGACCATCTTTATTACCCCTCGCAATATCCAATGCGCCAATCGATCCGCCAGCACCCGCTTTATTTTCAACCACAATCGATTGGCCAAGCACTTTACCCAAAGGTTCTGCAATGGTGCGCGCAATGATATCTGTGCTGCCACCTGGCGCAAATGGGACGATCAAACGAATCTGTTTTTGCGGAAATGATTGAGCATGAGCCATGAATGGCATGAAAACGCTGATGAGCGTAACGATGAAAACAGAACGTAGCAAACCGACTCCCCCGCAAAGACATGTTCAAGCAATTTCGTGACACATGTCCCGATTTCATTGAATGCATTTTTTAAATTCAATGCTTATCAATACCTATTCCAATGCTCAATATTCGGGAGATATTTAAACACAGTTATGGCTTCATTTAAAGTCAAATCAACATCAGCACAAAGGGATTTGATGCACCCTGCTTGTAGTGTTTTGTAGGCAACTTGAACCTACCGCGTGAGCTCTCATTGAAGGAATGAGACGACTTGAATGAAAAAGGGCCTAGCTTTACACTAGGCCCTTCTGTTTTGGTGCGGCTGGCAGGAATTGAACCCACGACCCCTTGGTTCGTAGCCAAGTACTCTATCCAACTGAGCTACAGCCGCATTAAGACCGACATTATGCCATGGAAATCAAAAACTACATAACTCCAGCTGGTCACCAGCGCATGAAAGATGAACTTTTGCATCTTCTGGATGAAGAGCGCCCAGAAATCGTCAAAATTGTTTCGTGGGCAGCATCGAATGGTGATAGATCTGAAAATGGCGATTATCAATACGGTAAAAAACGTTTACGTGAAATCGATCGGCGCATTTACTTTTTGACCAAGCGCCTAGAAGATGTCTTGGTGGTTGATCCTGAAGCAAGAGATCAAACTGATCAAATCTTTTTTGGAGCAACAGTCTCTTATGCAGATGAGACTGGTCAAGAGACCACGATTGCGATCGTGGGGGTTGATGAGGTCGACATGGAGAAAAATCATGTCAGTTGGATTTCACCAATTGCCAAAGCTTTCATCAAAGCAAGAGAAGGTGATACTGTGAATCTACAAACCCCGGATGGTTTGAAAGAACTTGATATCTTAAAAGTTACTTACCAAAAACTCGGGTGATTTTTAGAACGTCTTGATTCTGTCTTAAACGACGCATGACTTTGGCCAAGTGATAACGGCTTTCCACCTGAATCACAAAGCGAATACCTACTGCAGATTCACTGAATCGATCATCCATGGCCACGTGAGCAATATTGGCATCAGCCGACGTCAATGTGCCCGCAATACGCGCCAAAACACCTTTGGCATTTTTGACATCCACACGAATGGCCACGTCAAAACTTCTCTGGATATCTTCTGACCAAATCACATCAACCCAATGATCTGGATCACGGTGGTGAAGTCTTTGGCCCTGACGGCACTCATGGGTATGAATTTGCAGTCCCTCACCTTTGCCAAGGTAACCCAAGATATTGTCGCCAGGAATAGCATGACAGCAAGCAGGGAAAGACACTGATTCGCCTGCATTGCCATCAATCATGATGGCTTGCTTGTGCTCAGGCATGTCATGCCTTGCGGTCTCCCACTCAGCAGTATCCAAACGCATCTGTTCAGAATGACCCTTGCTCTCTCGAATGATCATTTCAATTCTTTTGGCCATCACCGCTGGAAGACGATGACCCATGGCAATATCAGCACACAATTCTTCACGGCCTTTACTGCCCGTCCAATGCAAGAGCTTTTCCCAAATATCATCCGTGACCAAAGCTGCATCACCCCCTTGCTGACGCAGTGCTTGAGATAACAAGCGCTCACCCAATTGAATCGCTTCTGAGTAACGTCTGGTTTTGAGGTAATGACGAATCGCTGCACGAGCTTTGCCAGTTTTAACAAATGTGAGCCACACAGGATTCGGTTGTGAATTCGGTGTTGAACTAATTTCAATGATGTCGCCGTTCTTTAGCTCTGTTCTTAATGGCAACTGAACACCGTTCACTTTGGCACCAACGCACTCGTTACCTAAGTCACTGTGCACAGCGTAGGCAAAATCCAAGGCTGTGGCGCCCCTTGGCAAGGCTCTGATTTGACCTTTGGGAGTGAACACATAAACCGCGTCTGGGAACAAATCAATCTTGACGTGCTCCAAGAATTCTTGAGAGTCACCACTGTTATCTTGGATATCAATCAATGATTGCAACCACTGGTGAGCTCTGGTTTGCATCTCAGTGAGATGGTCGTCACCATCTTTGTACGCCCAATGCGCAGCAACGCCCTCTTCCGCTACACGGTGCATGTCTTGGGTACGAATCTGAAACTCCACCGGCATACCAAAAGGGCCCACCAAGGTGGTGTGCAGCGATTGATAGCCATTGAGCTTAGGAATAGCTATGTAATCCTTGAATTTGCCTGGCATCGGCTTATACAAGGCATGCAATACACCCAACGCTCTGTAGCACTCGTCAATCGATTTGACGGTGACACGGAAAGCGTAAACATCCAAGACCTGAGAAAAGCTCAAATGCTTTTGGCGCATCTTCATGTAGATGCTGTACAAGGTTTTTTCTCTACCGCGCAAGTCAGCTTCAAGACCAGACTTGGTCAAAGTCATGCGCGCGGCATCCAAAATCTTGACCACCATTTCTTTGCGATTACCTCTGGCTTTTTTAATCGCCTTGTCTAAAGTGGCATATCTGAATGGTGATGAATGTCTAAAACTTAAGTCTTGTAGTTCTCTGTAAACCAAATTCAAACCAAGGCGGTGAGCAATCGGTGAATATATTTCTGCTGTTTCGAGAGCGACCCTTTTGCGCTTAACCAAAGTGGTTGCATCAAGGGTGCGCATATTGTGTAAGCGATCCGCCAATTTCACCAAAATCACTCGAACGTCTCTGGCCATGGCCATGAACATTTTTCTAAAACTTTCAGCCTGCGCTTCGGCCTGGCTTTGGAACTCAAGTTTGTCTAGCTTGGTCAAACCCTCTACTAATTCAGCCACTTTGCCGCCGAAGATCTCTACCAATTCTTGACGAGTGCTGCCCGTGTCTTCAATCACATCATGCAGCAAGGCCGCCATGATGGATGGGGCGTCCAATTTCCAACTGGCACAAAGCTCAGCCACGGCTAATGGGTGGGTGATGTAGGGTTCGCCACTTTGGCGATATTGACCTAGATGCGCTGAATCAGCATATTGAAATGCTTTTTTGACCAAAGCGATTTCATCAGGTTTTAAGTGAGAGATTTTTTCGATTAAGCCAGTTAAGGAAACAACTTGTGGCTTTGGGGGGTGAGCCGGTTGGGATGTGGGTCCGAATAAATGCCGGCTTGACTGCTCTAGGATGGCGGCTAGGATGCCTTGGGCATCTGAGGTTTGCGCCACCGTGTCACCTCTTATAGAGGTACTTTGACCAACATGTCTCGATCTGTAACGCCAGCAGCCACTTCACGCAAAGCAATCACGGTTGGCTTATCTTTAGCGTTCACTCTAGGAGCATGACCTTGCGCTAATTGACGAGCGCGATAGGTCGCAGCTAGAACCAATTCAAATCGATTGGGGATGGTTTTCAAACAATCTTCTACAGTAATACGGGCCATGTGTTTAACTCAAAAAGTGCTAGGAATACCTAAAGGATAACTCACTTGCGCAAAAGTAGCAGAAAGTTCACTTTTGCTTGTTTGTGGCGCCGTGCTCTTGGGTCAATTCTTGGGCTAATTTTTGATACCTTGCCAATTGAGAACCCTTGCGCAAGCGACTCGCCAAAACCACCTGATTTAACTCAGCCAAGGCTGTTTCGAAATCATCGTTGATGATCAGGTAATCTGCCTCAGTCACGTGAGTTAACTCTTCTTTGGCGGCAGCCACTCGTTTTTGAATGGTGGCCTCATCATCTTGAGCGCGATGAAGTAAACGATCTTGCAGCGCTTGTATCGATGGCGGCAAAATAAAAATCCAAATTGCTTCTGGAATGATGGCTTGTACTTGGCGAGCCCCCTGCCAATCAATTTCTAAAATGACATCTCTGCCATTTTTCATTTGAGATTCAATCCAAGATTTGGATGTACCGTAGTAGTTGCCGTGCACTTTGGCCCACTCTAGAAAATCACCTGCTTCTTGGCGAGCTAAAAATTCGGCTTCACTTAGAAAGTTATATTCGCGGCCATTCACTTCACCAGGTCTTGGCGCTCGTGTGGTGAAGGAGACAGATAAACCGATGTCTTGATCTTGCTTGAGCAAAGCATTGACCAAAGAGGATTTGCCCGCACCTGAGGGAGCAACCACCATCAACATGCTACCGGTATACGTCATCAAAAATCCTCAGCTCAATCATTACTCAAGATTCTGCACCTGCTCACGCATTTGCTCAATCAATAATTTGACTTCAATCGATGCATTGCTGCTTTCTTGAGACACCGATTTAGATCCCAATGTATTGGCTTCGCGGTTTAGCTCTTGCATCAAGAAGTCCAAACGCTTGCCCACTGGCCCACCTTTTTTAAGGGCTGACTCTACAGCGTCTAAATGTGTTTTTAAGCGCTCAAGCTCTTCGGCAACATCAATGCGCACGCCATACAAAACAACTTCTTGTTTGATGCGCTCTGATACATCGTTTTTTGCCACAGCCTGACCTTGCGCATCAATGCCTGTGAGTATTTCAGTTAAGCGCTCAGTGAGCTTGGCTTGATGAGCTGCGATGATTTGCGGAATCAGTGGCTTTAATTGTTCAACAATCACTCTGATGCCATTGACGCGCTCCATCAAGATCTCAAGCAAAGCCTTGCCTTCGCCTTGACGACTAACCTTAAGAGCTGTCAAAGCTTCTGTGGCCGCTTCTAAGGTCAGCTTGCGCCAGAGTTCGTCATCCACATTCTTTTCATTGATCACGCCTGGCCAACGCAAGATTTCACCCATGCGCATATTTCCAGCATTTGGCATTTCTTTCAAAACAGCAGCTTCTAGCGCTTTGAGGCTTTTCAGACTGTCTGAATTTAATAAATCTGTGGATTGAGTTGAGGCTTCGGTTTCGCGGTGCACATTGATCCGGAACTCCACCTTGCCGCGACCCAACTGTTTGGTGACCAGTTCACGCAAAGGCATTTCTGCAGAACGGCACTCTTCAGGGGAACGTATGTTCAAATCTAGGAAACGACTATTTACTGAACGGCATTCCACCGCTACAGTTGCATAGACTCCGCCACCCAGGTCTAATTGTCTGGAGGCACTACCAAAACCGGTCATACTTTCTATCATTCATCCATTGTAAAGTCCTAACATGACAATATCCAAACGCCCTAGTAATCGCCAAGCCGAAAATCTTCGCCCAATTGC
This sequence comes from uncultured Polynucleobacter sp., assembly GCA_937863045.1. Classification (GTDB taxonomy): domain Bacteria; phylum Pseudomonadota; class Gammaproteobacteria; order Burkholderiales; family Burkholderiaceae; genus Polynucleobacter. The sequence continues at coordinate 26,676 of CALMBU010000083.1, forward strand.
CATCATTCGAGGCTTTACCAAGCACGCAGAAGGCTCTGTATTGGTGAAATTTGGCGATACACACGTGCTTTGCACCGCTTCCATCCTTGAAAAAGTGCCCCCTCATCAAAAAGGCAGTGGCGAGGGCTGGGTCACAGCGGAATACGGCATGTTGCCTAGAGCCACCCATACCAGGGGGGATCGTGAAGCTGCCAAGGGCAAGCAAAGTGGCAGAACCCAAGAAATTCAGCGCCTCATTGGTCGCTCGATGCGCAGTGTGTTTGATCTCAAATTACTGGGTGAAAGAACCATTCATTTGGATTGCGATGTTCTGCAAGCCGATGGCGGCACCAGAACAGCAGCGATTACTGGAGCATTTGTGGCCGCACGTGATGCCGTGAACCAGTTATTAGAAAAAAAATTGATTGCTCAGGATCCCATCAAAGATCATGTGGCCGCTATTTCAGTGGGTATTTATCAAGGCACTCCTGTGCTTGATTTGGACTATGCCGAAGACTCTGCTTGTGACACAGACATGAACGTTGTCATGACTGCAAAAGGCGGCATCATTGAAGTTCAAGGAACAGCCGAAGGTCCAGCATTCTCGAGAAAAGAACTTGATCAACTCTTGAACTTGGCGGAGAGCGGCATCAAAGAATTGGTGAAACTTCAAAAAGAAGCTTTAGCAAAAAAATAATGTCTTCGAAGAAAATTGTCTTAGCTTCCAACAATTCTGGAAAAGTTAGAGAATTTAACGCTTTACTCAGCCCCTTGGGTATTGAGGTAACGCCACAGGGTTTGCTGGGCATTCCATCGTGTGAAGAGCCCTTCCCCACCTTTGTTGAAAATGCCATCACCAAAGCCAGGCATGCCAGCAAATTAAGTGGCTTACCCGCCCTTGCTGATGATTCTGGTATTTGCGTTGATGCACTCGGTGGTCTGCCAGGAGTTCTATCAGCCCGATTTGCTTTGAGCGATCAAAAGAAAGATCCTACGGATGCTGATAACAATGCACTCTTGATTAAAAAGTTAAGTGAGGTCCAGCAACGCAGCGCTCACTTCACTTGCACCTTGGTGTTCATCAATTCAGCTGATGATCCAGAACCTTTGATTGCGGTTGGTCATTGGCAAGGTGAAATCTTGGAAGCTGCGCAAGGCGAGCATGGCTTTGGCTACGATCCTTTGTTCTTTATTCCGAAGCTGCAAAAAACAGCCGCCGAATTAAGTGCTGAAGAAAAGAATCAAATCAGTCATCGCGGCCAAGCACTGAATTTATTGCTTCAAGAGTTGAACAAAAAGTTAAATAAAAAAATAGGTTTGTCAGGCTGACACTTCACGATGCTGACTTCACTGCCCCCTCTATCTCTTTACGTTCACATCCCATGGTGCATTAAAAAATGTCCTTACTGTGACTTTAATTCTCATCAAATCAAAGAGGGAAAAGAAGTTAATCAGGGCTTTGATGAAAAAAGATATCTTGAGGCACTGCGCCTAGATTTGCAAAGCACGCTTCCCAAAGTATGGGGGCGCAGGATTCACACAATATTTATTGGCGGCGGCACACCCAGCTTGCTCTCTTCTGAAGGCTTAGATCAACTGCTGTCTGATATACGCGCTCTACTGCCTGTGAATGCCGATGCTGAAATCACCATGGAAGCAAATCCTGGTACTTTTGAAATTGAGAAATTCAAAAGCTATGCGCAAAGTGGTATTAATCGCATTTCATTGGGCATCCAGAGTTTCAATGATGAGAAGCTCAAAGCTTTGGGTCGCATTCATGACTCAGCCCAAGCCAAGACAGCCATCCATGCAGCTCTAGACCTATTCGATCAAGTCAATATTGATTTGATGTACGCCCTGCCAAATCAAACACTCGATGAAGCCATCCAAGATTTAGAGCAAGCCTTGGCATTTAAAACTCAGCACTTGTCTCTTTATCATCTGACGCTTGAGCCAAACACACTCTTCGCAAAATACCCACCGGCCATTCCTGATGACGACAGTGCGTTTGAGATGCTCGACGCATTAATGGAAAAACTTCAGGGTGCAGGGTATGAGCGTTATGAAATTTCTGCTTACGCAAAGACCGGACATCGCTGTCAACACAATATGAATTACTGGAAGTTTGGTGATTACATTGGCATCGGGGCTGGAGCACACGGAAAGATTTCTGCTCACAATCAAATCGCCAGACAAACCAATGAGCGTCATCCTGACACTTACATGCAAAAGATTTTCGCTCAAGGTCATGCGCTGATTGAAGAGCGTCTCTTGAGTAAAGATGATTTACCTTTTGAATACATGCTCAACACTTTGAGATTGATCGATGGTGTGCCTACACATGAATTCAAAGAAAGAACTGGTTTAGAAATCAGCGCCATTAATGGGCCGATTCAAAATGCTTTGAAAAAAGGTTTGCTAGACGAAGATCCCACAAG
>CALMBU010000084.1 GCA_937863045.1 uncultured Polynucleobacter sp.
CCTTACAAATTATCGCCACAACACTTTTTGGCATTGCGGTGATACACACGTTTTCTTCATCATTTTTTGAGCATCTAGCTCACAAGCAACCCAATCACTCTGGTCTATGGCATTTGCTTGGTGAAGTTGAGGCTGTTTTTGGTTTTTGGGCGATGATTTTGATTGTGTTCATGGCATTCGCTTCTGGTGGTTATCAGCCTTCAGTTGAATATTTAGAGAGCAGAAACTACACAGAGCCATTGTTTGTATTTGCCATCATGGTTGTGGCGGCAAGCCGCCCTGTGCTGCACTTTGCTTCGGAGTTGGTGCGCTTAGTGTCTGGCTTGTTTAGTCAGTTATTCCGCATCAATAATGTCACAACCAGTTATTTCGTAACACTCAGTTTAGTTCCATTACTTGGCTCCTTCATCACCGAGCCAGCAGCCATGACCTTGGCGGCACTACTTTTAAAGAAGAAGGTTTTTAGCCAAACGTCCAATGTAAAGCTGATGTATCTAACGATTGGTGTCTTATTCGTCAATATTTCAATTGGTGGCGCATTAACAAGCTTTGCTGCACCTCCAATCTTGATGGTTGCAAGCGCATGGGGCTGGGACACTGCTTATGTGTTTAAAACTTTTGGTGGTAAAGCGGCCTTAGCGGTGCTCGTGAATGCCACACTCGTAACACTATTGGTTCGCAAAGATTTGCCTAAAGCTAACAGCAACCACCACAGAGATGAAATGCCTTTGTTTGTTGTGGCGATTCACTTACTATTTTTGGCAGGCATTGTGATCTTTGCTCACCACCCAGTGGTGTTCATGGGTCTTCTACTTTTCTTCATGGGTTACACACACGCTTACGCTAAGTTTCAGAATCCTTTGCTACTAAAAGAAGCTTTGATGGTTGCATTCTTCTTAGCCGGACTGGTGGTGCTTGGCGGTATGCAGCAGTGGTGGTTGCAGCCGATTCTTGAAAACATGAGCAGCACCTTGGTGTTTTATGGCGCAACAGCCTTGACTGCGGTTACCGATAATGCAGCGCTGACTTACCTGGGCTCATTGGTTGAAGGCACAAGTGAAGAGTTCAAATACGCATTGGTTGCCGGTGCCATCACTGGCGGCGGCTTAACGGTGATTGCCAATGCACCAAACCCTGCAGGCATGTCGATTCTTCGTGAGCATTTCCCTGATGGCGGTGTTTCAGCTCTATGGTTATTTTTGGCAGCTTTGCCGCCAACCATTGTGTCAATCATAGCGTTTCAGTTCATTTAATTAATGAAAAAAGTTTATATCAAGACCTTCGGTTGTCAGATGAATGAATATGATTCTGACAAGATGGTGGACGTGCTTCACCATCACGATGGCATGATAAAAACTGATACGCCAGAAGATGCGGATTTAATCCTATTAAATACTTGCTCGGTTCGCGAAAAGGCCCAAGAAAAAGTTTTCTCTGATTTGGGCCGACTACGTGAATTAAAGCTTAAGCGACCTGAGCTAATGATTGGTGTTGGCGGCTGCGTTGCTAGCCAAGAGGGCAAGCACATTGTTAACCGTGCCCCCTATGTTGACCTTGTTTTTGGTCCGCAAACCTTGCACAGACTCCCAGAATTGATTAAAGCAAGACATTCAAGTGGTTTACCTCAGGTAGACATCAGTTTTCCAGAAATTGAAAAATTTGATAACTTACCTCCCGCCAAAGTTGAAGGTGGTGCAGCCTATGTATCGATCATGGAAGGCTGCTCTAAATATTGCAGCTATTGCGTAGTCCCCTACACAAGAGGCGAAGAAGTTTCTAGACCTTTTGAAGATGTTCTAACTGAAGTAGCCGGTTTGGCGCAGCAAGGCGTTCAAGAGATTCAGTTATTGGGTCAGAACGTCAATGCCTACAGAGGCAGCATCGCTGGCTCAACTGAGATCGCTGATTTCGCGATGCTTTTGGAATATGTGGCAGAAATACCAGGCGTAGAACGAATTCGTTTCACGACCAGTCATCCTAAAGAGTTCACACAACGCTTGATTGACGCCTATGCAAAGATTCCCAAGCTTGTGAGTCAGCTGCATTTACCGGTTCAGCATGGCTCAGACAGAGTTCTAGCCAATATGAAACGTGGCTACACCATTTTGGAATATAAAAGCATCATCAAAAAGATGAAGGCCGTGCGCCCTGGCATTGCTATTTCAAGTGACTTCATTGTTGGCTTCCCAGGAGAGACAGAAGAAGATTTTGAGCAACTGATGAAGTTGGTCAAAGAAGTTAAATTTGATAACAGCTATTGCTTTACTTACAGCGAGAGACCTGGAACTCCTGCCGCCAATCTGGTGGATGATGTCCCATTGGCAGTTAAAAATGACCGTCTCAAAAGATTGGTGTCTCAAATCGATCAGCATGTTTTAGAAATCAACCAAAACATGGTGGGTAAAACTGAACTTGCCATGGTTGAAAGCATGGCGCGTGACGGGATTCATCTGCAATGCAGAACAGAAAATGGTCGAGTCGCATTAATCAATGCAGGATCAGATCAAGCCAAGCGCCTGATTGGTAAATTAATGCCCGTGAAATTCACTGAAGCCATGCCTCATTCTTTACGTGGCGAATTGATGATTCAGGAATGAATTAAAAATGGGCCGAGCATTTAAGCTAAAGCTTGATATTCAATTTGCAAGCGACTCCCTTGAGCAAACTTGGTCGCCACTGATCAACAAAAGAAAAATTGGCAACTGGATCAAAAAGGCTTTGCAACAAGATGCCAGCATGACTGTTAGATTTGTTGGAAATGCTGAGAGCAAAAAGCTTAATTCAACGTATCGGCACAAAGATTACGCCACCAATATCCTGACTTTTCCCTACGACATTGACCCTACTAGTAATGCCCTGAATGCTGATTTAGTTATTTGCTTGCCAGTACTCAAAAAAGAAGCTTTGGCTCAAAAAAAATCAATTGAGCAACATTTGATTCATTTAGTGGTTCATGGCACCCTTCATGCCCAAGGTTTTGATCATGAAGATGAAATTGAGGCTGAAGCGATGGAAGAGCTTGAAGTTAATATATTAAAAAGTCTTAAACAGGCAAACCCTTACTGCTGAATTTAAATAAATCAGTTATTCTTACCCATTATGACAACTGAACCCGAGTCGAAAAGCCTCTTAGAGCGCATCAGTGATTTACTGACGCCAAGCCCCTCTTCGCCATCAGAGCAACGCCGTGAGTTACTAGAAACTCTCAAAGAAGCTCAAGCAGAAGGCCTCATCGATGCAGACGCATTGGCCATGATTGAGGGTGTGTTTCAGGTCAGCGAACTCTCAGCCAGAGACATCTTGATTCCCAGGGCTCAAATTGACTGGATCGATATCAACGAATCAGTTGAAGACACCATTGCAGAAGTCATCAGAGCCGCTCACTCACGCTTCCCCGTTTACGAAAACAATCGCGATAACGTGATTGGCATCTTGCTTGCAAAAGATTTATTGCGTCATTCTCAAGAAGAAGATTTTCAGTTGCGTGATTGGTTAAGACCTGCCGTATTTATTCCTGAATCAAAACGCTTGAGTATTCTTCTAAAAGACTTTAGAGAGCACCGCAATCACATCGCCATTGTTGTGGATGAATACGGTGGTGTTGCAGGCTTGGTGACGATTGAAGACGTGCTAGAACAAATTGTTGGTGATATTGAAGATGAACATGACACTGATGACATTGAAGACAACATCATCAATGTCAGTGAAACAGAGTTCAGAATCCGCGGCATCACTGAATTAGAGCAAGTCAACGAAGCCCTAGGCACCAACTTTGCAGACGAAGACAATGACACCCTCGCTGGATTTATTCTCAGAAATTTAGGCAGGGTGCCTCACAAAGGTGAATCCATCACGATTGGAAAGATCCTCTTTGAGGTTCAAAGGGCCGATGCTAGACAAGTGCATGTTTTATTAGCCACTAAATTAGAAATTGATTAAAGCCTTACTTTTTTTCTTACTAGGAAGTATCTGCGCTTGGTTGATTGAGTTACCTTATGGTGGCTGGTTCTTCATCCTTGGTTTGGTCCTTTATATTCATTTTATTTTTAAAGAACAAAGGGCTTTCTTTTATTCCTGGCTATTTGGCTTAGGGTATTTCTGCAACGCTCTTTGGTGGATTTTTGTCAGCCTGCATCACGTAGGCAAAATCGCTGCGCCGATTTCTGTTCTTGCTGTGATTGCACTTTCAGCATACCTGGCATTATTTCCAGCAATTGCAATCAAGCTGGTTCACCAATTTCACTCCTCTGCCGCCAGAGTGTTGGGGCTGGCCAGCTCTTGGGCCATCATGGAATGGGCCAGGGGACAATTATTCACAGGCTTCCCTTGGGCGGGTCTCGCCGAATCTCAAGTCGATGGTCCATTCTTTGCCTGGGCCACTATTTTTGGTGGTTTGGCTTGTGCCTGGTTTTGTGTTGGTTTGGCAGCCTATCTCAGCCAAGGTAAACATAACTTATTCACCAAATTTGTTGCATCTATCACCATCATTTCAGCCAGCCATGCTTTGGGCTTGATCTCCTTCACCGAACCAATTGGCCGACCAATTGATGTAGCCTTGGTTCAAGGGAATTTTGAGCAATCGCTTAAATTCGACCCCGAATACCTACAACAACAAATTAACTTTTATTCAAATGCGATTAAAAGTAGTGATAGTCATTTAGTTGTTGCTCCCGAAACAGCATTCCCTGTGCCACTCAAGTTCATTTCACAAGAACTCATATCAGACATAAAACCAAATACTGCCAAAAAGAATGTGATTCTTGGTGTGGTGAGTGCTGGCCAATCTGGCTTACCAACCAATTCTGCAATTGGCTTAAATCAAGGTAACTTGATTTATCAATACGATAAAAGTCATTTGGTTCCGTTTGGTGAATTCATCCCATGGGGCTTTCAATGGTTTGTGGATTTATTCAAAGTGCCACTGGGTAACTTTGAGCGTGGCTCGCTCACGCAAACACCTTTTATTCTTGAGCAAGGCACAGACCAAATTGCGATTGGTTTGATGATTTGCTATGAAGACGTTTTTGGTGATGAGCTGGCCAAAAGACAAAGAATTTCTTCGCTTGAACATAATTTATGGATCAACTTAACAAATCTGGCCTGGTTTGGAGAAAGCCAAGCCCCCGAACAACAACTCAGATTAGCTCGCCTAAGATCCATTGAAACGGGTATTCCGACTTTAAGAGCAACGAACACCGGTGTCACCGCGGTGATCAACCCTCAAGGTCAGGTTGTTCACGAGCTGCCGAAATATCAGCAAGCCACTCTCAAAACCAGCGTTCAAGCTTACTCAGGTAAAACACCCTATGTTTGGTTGGGAGATTTACCGATTTTGATCATCAGCGGCCTTTTCCTAGCATTTGCCTGGTATCAGAACAAAAAATAAGGTCAGGTGGTCGCAAGAAAGGTAAAATCAGCGGGTTCAGGAAACCTATCATATGCTTACCTTTCAGCAAGTTATTCTTACCCTTCAAAATTACTGGGACCAACAAGGTTGCGCCCTTCTTCAGCCTGTAGACCTTGAGGTTGGAGCCGGCACATCACACACAGCGACATTTTTAAGAGCCATTGGTCCAGAACCATGGAAGGCTGCTTATGTGCAACCATCTCGCCGCCCTAAAGATGGTCGCTATGGTGAAAATCCCAATCGTTTACAGCACTACTACCAATACCAAGTAGTTTTAAAGCCAGCCCCTGAAAATATTCTAGATTTGTATCTTGGCAGCTTAGAAGCTTTAGGCTTGGATCTAAAACAAAATGACATCCGTTTTGTTGAAGATGATTGGGAAAATCCAACCCTGGGTGCTTGGGGTCTTGGTTGGGAAGTTTGGCTCAATGGCATGGAAGTCACACAGTTCACTTACTTCCAACAAGTGGGCGGTATCGACTGCAAACCAATTTTGGGTGAAATCACTTATGGCTTAGAACGTTTGGCCATGTATTTACAAAAAGTTGAAAACGTTTATGACTTGGTGTGGACCGAAGGTGTGAGCTACGGCGACGTCTACCATCAGAACGAAGTTGAGCAATCAACCTATAACTTTGAATACTCAAATGCAGATTTGTTATTTCAGCAATTCACCAATTATGAGAGTGAAGCTAAACGTTTGATGGAAATACCTTTGGCTTTGCCTGCTTATGAAATGGTTTTAAAGGCAGCCCACACATTCAATTTATTAGATGCTCGCGGCGCAATTTCAGTCACAGAGCGTGCGGCTTACATTGGACGCATTCGTAATTTATCTCGCAGCGTGGCGCAGGCTTATTTCGAATCCAGAGAAAAGCTGGGGTTCCCAATGTGTCAAGCGATGACTCAAGCGGGAGGTGCAAAATGAGCTGCACTCCATTGATCATTGAACTATTCACAGAAGAGCTTCCGCCCAAAGCTTTAAAAAAGTTTGGTCAGAGTTTTTCTGAAAACATTGAAGAGTCTTTGAATGCCCAAGGTTTACTGGGTTCATCAAATGTGACCACCAGCTACGCCACACCTCGCAGACTGGCTGTTCACCTAGCAGATGTTTTAGCAAAAGCACCCAATCGCCAAGTCAAAGAAAAATTACTGCCAGTAGCGATTGCACTTGACGCTGAGGGAAAAGCAACGGCACCTTTGTTAAAGAAGCTTGCCGCTTTAGGTCATCCCGACATCAACTTAGATCAATTAGAAAGACAGGGTAGTGACAAGTCAGAAACTTTTTACTTGAACGTTGAAGTCACTGGCCAAACCTTGGCGGCAGGATTGCAAGCGGCTTTAGAACAAGCCATCAGTAAGTTACCAATTCCTAAATTGATGCGCTATCAAATCGCACCAGGAACAGCGCAAGTCAAAGATGTTGAATTTGTTCGACCTGCTCATGGCTTGGTCGCGATGCATGGCACAGAGATCATCAATATTGAAGCTCTGGGCTTGAAAGCTCACAACACCACTCTGGGTCATCGCTTTTTATCAAATGGCACATTGACCATCAAGCATGCTGATGAATACGCTAAAACTTTAGAAACTTCTGGCAAAGTGATCGCTAGTTATAACCATCGCCTTGAAAAGATTCGCGAATCCTTACTCAAAGCCTCTAATGGTCATTCAGTGCTGATGCCTGAGTCTTTACTAGAAGAAGTGTGCTCCTTGGTCGAGTGGCCAGTTGTTTACACCTGCGAGTTTGAAAAAGAATTCTTAGAAGTTCCTCAAGAGTGCTTGATTCTCACCATGCAGACCAATCAAAAGTACTTTGCGATGACCGATAAAAACGGTAAGCTGGTCAACCAATTTTTGATTGTGTCGAACATTGAAACATCAACTCCCGAAGCCATCATCTCTGGTAACGAGCGTGTTGTGAGACCTCGCTTAGCGGATGCAAAATTCTTTTACGAGCAAGACCGCAAAAAAACCTTGTTCGAGCGGACCGCCCTTCTCTCGAAGGTGGTGTATCACAATAAATTGGGTACTCAATTAGAAAGAACTGAAAGAGTTGCCAAAATTGCTGAAGTGATCGGCAAGGAACTCAAAAAGCATCAAAGCTCGATTGACGTCAAACTGGCAGTGCGCGCAGCGCAACTCGCAAAAGCTGACTTATTGACCGACATGGTGGGTGAATTCCCAGAGCTTCAAGGCATCATGGGTCGCTATTACGCCTTGAATGACAAAGAGCATCCTGATGTGGCAGCAGCCTGTATGGAGCACTATGCACCAAGGTTTGCAGGAGATGCCTTGCCAGTGACTGATACAGGCACCATCTTAGCTTTAGCAGACAAGCTAGAAACTCTGGTGGGGATCTGGGGCATTGGTTTAGCTCCTACGGGTGAAAAAGATCCCTTCGCACTGCGTCGTCATGCGCTTGGTATTTGCAGAATTCTTTTAGAGAAGAAATTGCCTCTGAATATCCGAGAGGTGCTTCAAGCAACGATTCAACAATTCTCACAAGCAGAAGTTCATCAAAATTCTTCCGTTGATGTGATTCATGGTTTTATTTTGGATCGTTTAAGAGCTTACCTCAAAGACCAGCAGTGGGATGGCAAGAATTATTCAACCAATGAGGTTGAATCTGTTGTTAGTCAGCTACCAGTTGTTTTTGGTGATGTTCTTGAAAGACTCAAAGCTGTGAGATTGTTCAGCGCTTTGGACGAATCAACAGCCTTGGCTGCCGCAAATAAGCGCATTGGTAACATTCTTAAGAAGGTTGATTTCCCGATACCTGCCGGCGTTGATAACAATTTGCTCACTTTAGATGCAGAGAAGTCTTTGGCCAAGGCTTTGGATCAAATTCTTCCTCAGGTGAATCAGTCCTTTAAAAATGGTCAGTTCACCGAAGCACTCCAAGCGTTTGCCACCCTTCGCGCAGAAGTTGATAATTTCTTCAATGATGTCATGGTGATGGATCCTGACACCAAACTAAGAGACAACCGCTTGGCCTTATTAGCAAAAATGCATGGCCTCATGAACCAAGTTGCCGACATTGGTAAATTAGCCAGCTGATATGCCTCAAAAGCTCAATCACTCGAAACTGGTCATCTTGGATAGAGATGGCGTCATCAATCATGACAGCGATCACTACATCAAGTCACCAGACGAATGGCAGCCAATACCAGGCAGCCTAGAGGCGATTGCAAAGCTCAATCAAGCTGGATATCACATAGCAGTTGCAACCAATCAATCTGGCATTGGTCGTGGACTCTATGACATGGACACCTTAAATGCCATTCATATGAAATTTCATCGTCTCTTGGCAAAAGTAGGCGGCCATGTTGATGCCATTTTCTTTTGCCCACACACAGATGCTGATGGCTGTCGCTGTAGAAAACCTCTACCAGGCATGATTGAACAAATTTCACAGCGTTACGGTGTCCCCGTCAAAGGTGTTCCCATCGTTGGTGATAGCGTGAGAGACTTGGTTGCAGGGGTGAGTGTTGGAGCTGAGCCACATCTGGTGTTAACCGGCAAAGGTGAAAAAGCTCGTGCCAGTGGCGAACTACCACCCTACACCGCAATTCATCAAGATTTAATGACCTTTGTTAATCACTTCATTGGACGCACATGATTTTTGCTAGGTCGCTGATCTTTTTCATTGCCTTGCTGATCATCACGCCTGTGTATGCAGTGGCATGCCTGATCATATTCCCAATCGTGAATGCCTCAACACGCTATGAGTTTGTAAAAGGTTGGAACATCACCATCACTCACTTGGTAAAAGTCATCTGCCAGATTGAGTATGAGATCAAAGGCATGGAAAACATGAATGCCTTATTAGATCAACCAGCGATCATCTTATCCAAGCATCAATCAGCTTGGGAAACCATTGCTTTTATGGCTCTATTTCCAAAGCAATTATGTTTTGTGTTTAAGCGTGAACTGCTTTGGATTCCATTCTTTGGCTGGGCTTTGGCCTTGCTGCGCATGATTCATATTAATCGCTCTAAGACATCAGCAGCGTCACAATCGATTGCAAGTCAGGGTAAGAAATATTTGGGTCAAGGTCTTTGGATCATTATCTTCCCTGAAGGCACCAGGACAAAACCAGGGGCGAACACCAACTATCGTAAAGGTGGAGCTCGATTGGCAAGTGCCACCAAAGCATGGGTCATTCCTGTGGCGCACAATGCAGGACATGTATGGCCAAGAAATAGCTTTCTCAAGCATCCAGGAAAAATCACTGTCTCAATTGGACCAGCCATTACTTCTGAGAATAAATCAGCTGAAGAACTACATCAACAGACTGAGACTTGGATTGAAGCTGAAATGCGCGTGATTGATGCGCCAGCTTATAAAAACAAATAATTGCTTGCTTAATTCGCCAGCTGGCGAGCCCAGCTGATGTAGTCTTCAACAGATATATCTTGGGCACGCAGCCCTAAAACATCATCACTTAGCCTCAAGATATCTTTGACACTGGCAAGATTATTTCTTAATACTTTTCGTCTTTGCGCAAAAGCCATGGAAACAATTCGTTCCAGAGATTCATACTCCTTAGCAGTCAAATTGATGTCTTGTCGTGGAATCATTTTGACAATCGCAGAATTGACCTTGGGTGGTGGATCAAAGCATTCAGGGGGAACATCTAGAACATTCTCCATGTGATACTTTGACTGCAACATGACTGACAGTCGCCCATATTCTGAATCGCCATGCTGGGCTGCCATGCGCTCCACCACTTCTGCTTGCAACATGAAAACCTGCTCATCAACATCTGCAACCGCAGACATCAAATGAAAAAGCAAAGGTGAAGAAATATTGTAGGGAAGATTGCCCACGATTTTGACCCGAGCTTCAGGGGCATTTTTTGAAAGCCAAGCCTTTTGTTCTTTGGCCCATGCTTGGAAGTCAAACTTCAAGGCATCAGATTCATGAACTTCTAGCTTCTGAATTGCTTGATCTTTCCAAAACTTAACCAAATCTCTGTCCAACTCAACCACTGACATCGAGTCCACATAATTCAGCAATGGTTTTGTCATGGCACCCAACCCAGGGCCAATCTCAATCAGCGCATCTTGTGCTTGTGGGTCAATGGCTTTGATGATCAGATGAATCATCCCGCTATCAACCAAAAAGTGCTGCCCAAAGCGTTTACGAGCCTGATGTGCCACTAAGAAACCTTGGCCTTTACCATTTGATAAGCGACATCCAGAGCGGCCAACATGCTGCTTGAGTCAGCCTTGCCTTTTCCTGCAACCCCCAAGGCAGTGCCATGATCCACAGAAGTGCGAATGATTGGTAAACCCAAAGTAACATTCACACCTTTACCAAATGTGGCAAATTTAAAAGGGGCTAATCCCTGATCGTGATACATCGCCAAAATAACATCAGCACTTTTTAACTTATCAGGACTGAAAATAGTGTCACCAGGATACGGGCCAGATACGCGGTAATTTTTTTGTTTCATGCGCTCAATGGCTGGAGCAATCACATCTCTATCCTCAAGACCCATGTGACCAGACTCACCCGCATGAGGATTTAGGCCAGTGACATAAATCGATGGGTCTTTGATACCAAACTTATGTTTAAGGTCTTGCCAAATAATTTCAATGGTTTTTTCAATCAATTCTGTTGTGATAGCGGCAGATACTTTTTGCAAAGGAATATGCGTGGTGGCCAATGCCACCCTTAACTGATCAGGCAGTAGCTTGGATTCAAAAATAGGTTTGCCACAAAGCATCATCACAACCAAGTCAGCATTGCATTTTTCAGCAAGGTACTCAGTATGTCCACTGAACTTAAGACCAGAATCAGAAATAACACTTTTTTGAACCGGTGCAGTGACCATTGCTTGGTACTCACCAGTCAAGCAACCATGGATTGCAACATCCAGGGTTTTGATTACATAAGGAGCATTCAAAACATTCAACTGCCCAGGGATGACTTGATCAGCCAAGTCGCAATGCTTCACGAATAGTCGCTCATGTCTTGACTGACCTAGTTGACCAACCAGAGACTGGTCAGCAATTAAATGAATGCTGACATCAGGGTGATTCGCTAAAAACTCCTGAGCAGCCTTTTGGCTGATTTCTGGGCCAATGCCAGCAGGCTCGCCAGTTGTCAGGGCAATATGAATCATATTTAGTTAGAGCGGCGTATTTCTACAGTTGCGTTATCTCTGATTTGACGAAGCCAATCTTGATAAGCTTGATCTAACTTCTTTTCCCTGATCGAGGCTCTGGCGAAATCACGTTGCTTATCGGCAGACAGCTGCGCTTGACGTCTTTCAACGACTTGAATCAAGTGCCAACCAAATTCAGTTCTCACTGGATCGCTGACCTCATTGAGGTTTAATTGATTCATAGCCTGTTCAAATTCAGGCACCAGCTCACCAGGGGACATCCAACCCAAATTACCACCGTTGGGTGCTGAGCCATCCTCGGAATGTTTTTTTGCTAATTCAGCAAAATCAGATGGCTTCACTTTGATTTGATCTCTAAATCCGTTCAAGCGACGCTGAGCCTCTAGATCTGTAACGCCCGGACGATGTCTTAAAAGAATATGACGAGCTTGAGTTTGTGTCACAACAATGTTTTGCACATTTGCTGCTAATGCGCCTTTTCTATCAATCACTTTGATCACATGAAAACCGGCGCCACTTTGCAAAACGCGTGGGATCATTTGATTTGAGCCAACACCTTGAGCGCCATCTACAAATAACTGTGGCAAACGATCCAAGGTTCTATAGCCAAGATCCTCCACACGAATCCCAGAGCCCGGTAAAGCAAGCTTCTTTCCGTATGCTAAAAAATCTTTTTCAACGCTTGCTTGCTTTAAAACATCCTCGGCCTTACTTCTTGCTGCAGCAATATCAGACTCGCTGGCATTCGCCGGCAAAGCAATCAACAGTTGAGCAAAGTAAATCTCATCATTGCCTGCTTGTAATAATTTGCCTCTGTTTTTCTCAGCAATATAACTATCAATTTCATTTTCACTGACTTGCACGCGGGCATCAACTTCACGCTCACGCAATCTGGCAGCCTGAACTTCTTTACGAATCTCTTCTCTGTACTTATTAAAGTTAGTGCCTTCTTTTTCAATCTTGGCTCTTAACTCAGGCACAGATAATTTACTTTGCGATGCAATGTTGCCAAGAATCCTGTCCAAATCTTTATCGCTGACTTTAATTCCAGCTTGATTGGCTAAGCTTTGCTGAATGCGCTCAGAAACCAAGCGCTCTAAAACTTGAGCTCTCAAATCATCGGCAGGTGGTAAAGCTCGATTAGCAGCTTTGAATTGTTTTTCAATTTGAGCAACTCTATTTTCAAGCTCTAACTTAGTCACTAGGCTCGTATCAACAACCGCAACCACCTCATCGATTGATCTGTTTTTACTTTGCGCCGAAGGCATCTCACTAAACAGAATCAAAGCAAGGGCAGTAAAGATAATATTAGCTAGCTTCATTCGTAACTTTCAAATGGTGATATTGGTGCTGGGTTAGGACTGATTGGCTCATACCCAGGTATATTAAATCTAATTAAGTTAATCGGGTTACTTCCCACGCTAGAAAAGCCCTTAAAGTCAATTTGCATATAGATTTCTGAGGTCGAGAGTATGGATGTGTTTTGAAATTGACGATGTACCACCCTCACAGCCCAGCAATCTGCATCGTACTCAAGTCCAGCCACGCGATTCAAAACCCTGTTTGAAATCAAATCAAAGTTATAACGAGCAATACCGTACCACTGACGGGTGATTGGCCACTGTCCAGATACTTCATATTGGTCCGTACTTGTTCTGGTGTCTACTGGGTTAACCACTCGTCTATAGCTGGCATTGATTAATTTTCTGAGCTCAGGTCGATAGCTGGCCGTTACGCTTTGCTGTACCAACTTAGATATCTGCTCGTTATATTGAATAACACCATCCAAGTTAAAGTTTCCGGCTAAACGCGTTGACAAACCTGCCAAAATATCTGATCTCTTCAAAGGTTTTTGTTCAGCCGTTAAACCCACTCTTTGACCATCCATATCAACACGCTGAGCAACAATGGCGCGCATACGTTCAATACCGGTATCTGCATCCAGGACTCTTGATGTAAGACCAAAAGTCACCTTGTTGTTATCAGCAATACGGTCATTACCTGCAAATGAATTTTCGCTAAAAATTTGAGAGATACCAAAACCTGCTTCAGCCGTATCAAACAAAGGTAAATCATTTTGGTAACGGTATGGTGTGTAAACATAAAAAGCTCTTGGTTCAAGAGTCATCAAAATGTTTCTACTGAATAATGTACTTAACTCCAGAGCATCGCGCTCAAGCACCATGCCAGAGTCCAAGCTAAATGTTGGCAGAGTCACATTCTTACTTAAATCTGCTTGACCAGGAAAAGGATCCACTGTGTACTGCGTGGTTCTCAAAGATAACTTTGGTGTGAGGTAGTAACCAGGCGTCATGAATGGTCGAGCCACAGAGGTCGTAGCGTAAGCACGATTGCCCTCTTTGAAGGTTCTACTCGGATTACTTAAACCCTGATACGTAAAACGAGTTGCATCAGTCTCAACGGAAACATTTAAGCCATTCCAATTATTTCTTGCATACCTTGCGTTAATTTGTGGTTCGCGGTCATAAGGTAAAACAACTGGTCTGGTAGGATCAGGTTGCAGAGTTTGAAATTTTTGCACCCTGGTCAAGATATTCCAACCGGCAACTCCGTATCGGGCACCCACTTCTTGATTGAACTGACGATTGACCACGCCATTCAAGCTCTTACCTAAGTGATCAACATACAAGTCATCAGACACTCTATTGAAGTCGGTATAGCCAACTAAGCCAGGGGCCATATTTTGTGAATGCTTCAAGCCAAAAGCCCAACGCTGCTGACCATAAGAAGAATCGTCAATGGCCTCGGCTGTGACAATGCCTGAATAGTTTCTATCTAAGTAGCGATACTCAACACCCAGTTGTTGACCACGTCCCTCAAGGTATCTTGGGAACAAAGTCATGTCTCGATTGGGCGCTAAATTGATGTAGTACGGCAGAGTAATATCCCAGCCCTTGACGCCACCTCTGTTTGCCCGACCGTAAGTTGCTGACAAAAATCCTGAGCGACGCCCAGATCCAGTGGGCAAAGAAAAGGCGGGGGTGTACAAAACTGGGACGTTAAAAAAGTGAAGTACGCCATTGGTTCCAACGGCCGATTGAGTGTCTTGCTCAACTTCCATTCGACTGGCTGTTAAATACCAATCTAAATTTTCAGGGCGGCAGGTACTGTAGGTTAATTTTTCAAATTCAATTTCGTTATCTTCTTTGAACTCAACTCGGCGAGCCTTGCCACCGCCACCAATATCTCTTAGCTCATAGTCGGGTTCATCCATCCAACCCTCTTGAGCATCAACTTTGATTTTTGCTTTTGGGCCCTTGAACGAAGTTGAATCTTTTAAGAGAGTTGCATTGCCATCAATATCTGCAATATCTGTATCAGGGTCATAAATAATCAAATCGCCTTTGATCACCGTGCGATTTCTTCTGATGACAGCATCACCTTCTAAGCGCATCTGACGATCCATCACACCGTCCAATTGCTTGGATGAAGTAAAAGTCGGCGCCACATCATCGGGAACAAGAGGTCGGACCAATAATTGATCCTCTAATTTAAGTTTTAGCGGACCTTCCTTGGGCAAAACATCTTGGGCCAAAACCACTGAAACCAGAGAAAAAGAAGCACAAAAACCTCCCACTTTGAGTAGTGATGGGAGTCGTTTGATATCGAGAATGGCACTCGGAACGATAAAAGTTTTAGGCATATGACTTAAGTGCTTTTATTATACGAACCCATGAACCCCGATATCCGCTTATCTCAATTAAATTCTTGGCTGGCCAACCTGGCAAGCAAGTGGTCACTAACTCTCGAAAGCTTGGCCCCGGCATCAAGCGACGCCAGTTTTAGGCGCTATTTCAGGGTTACAGGTCTCAAGAACGGGGCTCCACAGAGCTTCATAGTGATGGATGCCCCACCAGCAACCGAGGATACAAAGCCTTTTATCGCCATTTCTGAGCTTTTTGCCCAAGCCAAGCTCAATGTGCCGCTGGTTCTAGAACAAGACGTTGATCAGGGATTTTTGCTTTTAAGTGATTTGGGCAATGAAACCTATCTCTCGGCGCTTAATCCAGAATCTGCACCAAAACTCTATGCCGATGCCAATTCAGCCCTGATTCAAATGCAACTGGCCAGCAAACCAGGCATTCTTCCGGAGTACGACAAAGACTTGCTCAGTCGTGAACTGAACCTATTTACTGAATGGTATGTGAATAAACACCTCAATTTGGAGCTGAATCCAAAACAAACTGCGGATTTAGCCCATATTTTTGACCTGATTCTAGAAAACAACCTCTCCCAAGCTCAGGTCTACGTTCACCGAGATTTTCACAGTAGAAATCTGATGGTGACAAGCGACAATAATCCAGGGATCTTGGATTTTCAGGATGCCGTCTACGGACCGATCACTTATGACTTGGCATCCTTGTATCGTGATGCCTACATTGAATGGGAAGAACCTGAGCAAATGGACTGGCTCATCCGCTACTGGGATCAAGCCCGTAAGGCAGGCTTACCAGTACCTCCAGAATTTGGCGACTTTTATCGCGACTTTGAGTGGATGGGTTTACAAAGGCATTTAAAGGTTTTGGGAATTTTTGCACGCCTATACCATCGCGACGGCAAAGATGGTTATTTGAAAGATATCCCCTTGGTTTTCAAATACACTAGAAAAGTTGCCGAAAGATACATTGCACTCAAACCCCTTCTACAGCTTTTAGATACCATCGAAGGTATTGATCGTCCAGACGGATTAACCTTTTAATGACCAGCTTCTCCCCTATTCCTTGCATGGTGCTGGCTGCAGGCCGAGGGGAAAGAATGCGCCCCCTGACCAATCACACCCCCAAGCCATTACTAGAAGTGCAGGGTAAGAAACTGATTGACTGGCACATAGATGGTCTTTTGGAAAATGGTTTTAGCCAATTGGTCGTGAATCACGCCTGGTTAGGCGAACAAGTGGTTGCACATATCAATCAATCTAAACGTGCAGATCTGCATGTGCAATTTTCCAAAGAACTCACGGCTTTAGAAACTGCGGGTGGCTTGCGCCAAGGCATGAGTCTGATGAAACTGGATGATTACTTTTTTGCCATTAATGGCGATGTATTTTGTCCAAGCTTTCCATTTGAAAAAATCCAAGGCATTGTTCAAAGATTGCGAGATGGTCACCCAAGAACTTTGGCTTATCTTTTTTTAGTTGAGAACCCTGATCACAACCCTCAAGGAGATTTTCAACTAAAGGGCTCCTTGGTAAAAGACAAGGATTCCCGAGGGTCCGAGCTGACTTTTTCAGGTGCTGGCATCTACCATCAAGATTTGTTTAAAAGTATTAAGATGGGAGAAGTTGCCAAGCTTGCTCCAATACTCAGACAGGCCATGAATGAGGATCAAGTTTTAGGCGAGTTATTAAGCGTTCCATGGGCAGATGTTGGAACCCCCGAAAGATTGGCTGAACTGAACAAGTAATCATGACGACAACGAATCATTTCCCCAAAGATATCTACGCCAATCGAAGAGCGCGGCTGGCAGAAATCATGCTCGGAAAAAGCAATGGCGGGGTCTTGGTTTTAGAAACAGCCCCTGAGCATTTTAGAAATCGAGACAGTGATTTTCCCTATCGTCATGATTCTGATTTTTTCTACCTAACAGGGTTTGCAGAGCCGGGCGCTACGTTGGTGATGATGGTGGATAAGAAATCAAGCAAGTCCATTCTTTTTTGTCGCCCCAAAGATTTAGAACGCGAGATTTGGGATGGTTGGCGTTTAGGTCCCGAAGCAGCTCCCGGTCAACTGGGTGTTGATCAAGCATTTGCACAAAATGAATTAGATAACTTGATGCCGGATTTCCTAGCGGATCAACCAGCGATTTATGCAAGACTTGGTAGTGAAGGTCCACTACAAAATCAACTCAAAAGCTGGTTACAAAAAGTCAGGGGTATGTCGCGCTCAGGCGCAAGCACACCAAATAGGATTGAAGATGTTGAGGCCATGATTCATGAAATGCGTCTTTTTAAAGATGCTCATGAAATCAACATCATGCGCGCAGCTGGCAAAATAGCTGCGGATGGTCATATCAATGCCATGAAGACTTCAAAGCCAGGGCTTCGTGAATATCACCTAGAAGCATCACTTTTGTACTCATTTAGAAATGCAGGCGCGCAAAGCGTTGCCTACAACAGCATTGTTGCAGGTGGCGCTAATGCCTGCGTCCTTCACCATCGAGCAGGTAATGCAGAATTAAAAGATGGTGATTTATGTTTGATTGATGCTGGATGCGAATTAGATGGTTACGCCTCAGACATCACACGCACGTTTCCTGTTAACGGCAAATACTCCGGACCGCAACGAGCCATCTATGACATCGTATTAGCAGCTCAAGAAGCAGCCATTGCAGTCACCAAAGTCGGCTTTGATTTCCAAGCACCTCATGATGCAGCTCTAAAGATTCTCACTCAGGGTTTGCTAGATTTAAATCTTCTTGATAAAAAAATCATCGGCGGACTTGATAACGCTATAGAAACTAAAGCTTACCAACGCTTTTACATGCACAGAACTAGTCACTGGTTAGGCATGGATGTCCATGATGTTGGTAACTACAGAGAGCCTGGTAGCTCAACAGAGCCAAAAGCATGGCGCTCACTTAAGCCGAACATGGTTTTAACCATTGAGCCAGGTATTTATATCCGCAAAGCTGATGATGTGGATCCAAAGTATTGGGACATTGGCATTCGAATTGAAGATGATGCCTTGGTCACCAAGGGCGAATGCGAACTGATGAGTCGTGGTGTACCAGTCAAAGCAGATGAGATTGAGTACTTGATGAAACAAACTTCTTGAAGCAGGTATCGCAAAAAAACTCATGAAAAAAATTGCCATCATCGGTGCAGGCCCAGTGGGTTTAGCTTGTGCAAATTGGGTGTTAACCAAACAACCTGATGCTCATCTACATCTGTTTGATCGCATGCCCGAGTCTGATGAGTTAATTCAACAAGGTGATAGTCGTGGCATTGCTGTTTCTCAAGGCAGTCATTTACTGCTCAAAACAATCAATGCTTGGCCAACACCCTCTCCAGCCATTCACACGATTCACATCTCTCACAGAGGTCACTTTGGTAAAGCCATCGTGAGAAGAGAGGAGCTTCAACAAGACGCCTTGGGTCACATTGTTCGTTATGCAGACATTCACTTGGCACTGAGACAAGCTTTAAAAAAGAGGGTAGGACATTCACCCAACTTTCATTGGCACTTCAATCAAGCCAATGATCAATTGAATCATGATCAACTCGGTGATGTTGTTGTTCATGCTGAAGGTGGTCTTTTCAAACAACAAGAGTGGCAAGAGATTTATCGCGACTACCAACAAAGTGCGATCGTTGGCTGGGTCAAAACCAATCAAGTGAATCACAATATGGCCTGGGAAAGATTCACCGATGAAGGTCCGCTTGCACTACTTCCAAACCATCAAGGCCCTGAATACCTTAATTTAGTATGGTGCGGCAGCCCAGCTTCCACCGAGCGACGCCTGCAACTTGATCAAGCCACCTTCATCAAAGAATTACAAGAGGCATTTGGATCTCGCGCTGGATCATTCATTGAAGCAGCAGAGTTAAGAAGTTATCAACTGGGTTTAAATGCCAGAAAAAAGATAGTTGATAAGAACGAGGTTTGGATTGGTAATGCGGCACAAACCATGCACCCGGTTGCTGGCCAAGGTCTTAATTTAGGCTTGAGAGATGCCCATACTTTAGCGGATGTACTGTGCGACGAAAGTGATGTTTATCTCGCACTTGAAAAATACGAAGAACTTCGTAAAAAAGATCGAAAAGCCACAATTGGCACGACGGACTTTTTGGCTAGAGTTTTTACTTCAAAGTTAAAGCCAGTGATCTGGGGGCGAGGTATCGCACTATCCAGTCTTCAATTGCTCAACCCACTCAAACAAGGCATCACCAGACAAATGATGTTTGGTCAGCGATAAGTCGCCAACCTGCCTAAAATTTAGGCAAAAGTCAGTCTGACATGTTAGAGTGGCGTCCTGATGAAATTAGGCCCCCACACACTCCCCAATCATTTATTTGTTGCTCCGATGGCCGGAGTAACAGATCGCCCTTTTAGACAGCTCTGCAAGCGTTTGGGTGCGGGATACGCGGTTTCGGAGATGATTGCTTCCAACGCCATGCTTTGGAATAGCCCAAAAACACTGCGCCGGGCCAATCACGATGGTGAAGTTGAGCCTATTTCAGTCCAGATCGCCGGCGCAGATCCTGACATGATGGCTGAAGCAGCTTTATTGAATGTGGATCGTGGCGCGCAAATCATTGACATCAATATGGGTTGCCCTGCAAAGAAAGTATGCAATGTGGCTTCTGGATCAGCTCTTCTAAAAGACGAAGTGCTGGTGGGCAGAATCTTAGAAAAGATTGTTTCATCGGTTAAAAAAGATCACCCCTTGGTACCAGTGACTTTAAAAATTAGAACTGGCTGGGATAGAGACAATAAAAATGCCATCAATATCGCCAGAATAGCGGTTAATAGCGGCATTGAAATGTTGACCATCCATGGCAGAACAAAGGCTGATTTGTATCGCGGTGAGGCTGAGTACGACACAATCGCCGCTGTAAAAGCTGCTATCAGTATTCCGGTGGTTGCCAATGGCGACATCAACTCCCCAGAAAAAGCAGCTTTTGTACTTCAGCAAACAGGTGCTGATGCTTTGATGATTGGTCGAGCTGCACAAGGACGCCCTTGGATTTTCCGTGAAATCTTGCACTTCCTAGAAACAGGTCAACATTTAGCTGCGCCGAAAATTTCAGAGATTCAAGACATCATGAATCATCACTTGCTAGATCACTATAGTTTTTATGGTGAGTACGCGGGCGTTAGAACTGCCCGCAAACACATTGCCTGGTATTGCAAAGGACTCAAAGGATCTCATGTATTCAAGCAGCACATGAATACAATAGACGATTGCCAAGAACAATTAAAAACAGTCAATCATTTTTTTGATTCACTGAAAGAAGAATCTGAACACTTAATTTATTTAGAAGCTGCTTGATATGCAACCCCCAGTTCAACATCCGGTCAGTCAGACCATTGAAAAACACCTGAAGCGTTATTTAGATGATTTGGGTGACACCGCCCCAAGCAATGTTTATCAGATGGTTTTAACCGTCATGGAAAAGCCTGTGCTAGAACTGATCATGCAGCACGCCGGGCAAAATCAATCATTGGCCGCAAATTATTTGGGCATTAACAGAAATACCCTGAGAAAAAAACTACAAGAGCATGGTCTCTTATAAGCCCCACTTCACTTAAATCCAATTTCATTTACTCACCTTTACTTAAAAGATAACTATGATTCGTACAGCCCTTCTTTCTGTCTCCGATAAATCTGGCATTGTTCCGTTTGCAAAATCACTTCACGAGTGTGGCGTCAAATTAATTTCTACCGGTGGCACTGCTAAATTGCTGGCTGAGAATGGCTTGCCTGTTATTGAAGTTTCAGAAATCACTGGCTTTCCAGAAATGCTGGATGGTCGTGTGAAAACATTACACCCAATGGTGCATGGTGGTTTATTGGCTCGCCGCGACACGCCAGAGCACATGGCAGCCATTAAAGAACATGGCATTGAGGCGATTGATATGTTGGTCATCAACCTCTATCCATTCCAAAAAACGGTGGCACAACAAACTTGTTCATTTGAAGATGCGATTGAGAACATTGATATCGGTGGTCCAGCCATGTTGCGTGCAGCAGCAAAAAATCATCAAGACGTGACGGTTCTTATTTCTCCATCTGACTATGATGCGGTTTTATCTGAAATGCGCGCCAACAAGAATGCTGTGTCTTTTAAAACAAATTTTGCGCTAGCTAAAAAAGTGTATGCCCACACCGCTCAATACGATGGCGCAATTGCAAACTATCTATCAAGCCTTGGTGATGATTTAGATCACGGCAACAGAAGTGCTTACCCGCAAACATTTCACTTAGCCTTCGATAAAGTTCAAGAAATGCGCTATGGTGAAAACCCACATCAAAGTGCCGCCTTCTACAAAGATACCCAAGCAGTTGTTGGCGCACTAGCTAACTACCGCCAATTACAAGGTAAAGAGTTGTCATACAACAACATTGCCGATGCAGATGCAGCGTGGGAATGCGTTAAGAGCTTTGGTTCTACCGTGACAACTGGGCAACCTGCTTGTGTGATCATCAAACACGCCAACCCTTGCGGAGTGGCGGTTGCAGGATCAGCACTTGAGGCTTACCAAAAAGCATTTAAAACTGATTCAACTTCGGCTTTTGGCGGCATCATTGCTTTTAATCGTCCATGCGATGGCACAACAGCAGAAGCTGTTTCCAAACAATTCGTTGAAGTATTAATTGCTCCAGCATTCACACCAGAAGCATTGGCCATATTTGCCAGTAAACAAAATGTGCGCTTATTAGAAATCGAATTGGCTGAGACCATCAATCCACAAGACATCAAACGTGTTGGCGGAGGTCTCTTGGTTCAAAGCCCTGATTCCAAGAACGTTCTTCTATCTGAGTTGCGCGTGGTGACCAAGCGTCAACCCACAGCCAAAGAAATGGAAGACTTGATGTTTGCTTGGCGCGTTGCTAAATACGTTAAATCTAATGCAATTGTTTTCTGTGGTGATGGTATGACCCTGGGTGTTGGCGCTGGTCAAATGAGCCGAATTGACTCAGCCAGAATTGCCAGTATCAAAGCACAAAATGCTGGCTTAACTCTACAGAACTCTGCCGTAGCGAGTGATGCCTTCTTCCCGTTCAGAGATGGTTTAGATGTGGTTGTGGATGCCGGCGCTACTTGTGTGATTCAACCAGGCGGAAGCATGCGCGATGATGAAGTAGTTGCAGCTGCGGATGAACGTGGCGTTGCAATGGTTTACACCGGCACACGTCACTTCCGTCATTAATCAATGAGAATCTTAGGCATTGACCCAGCACTTCGCGTCACAGGTTTTGGCGTGATAGAAGTACAGGGTCAACGCCTTCATTACATTGCATCAGGCACGATCGAAACTGGTGGCTCAGAAATACCAGTGCCACAAAGATTGGCCACACTGTATGCAGGTATTCGTGAAGTGGTTGAACTCTATAAACCAAACGCTGCATCGATGGAGCAAGTGTTTCTGAACGTCAATCCAAGGTCCACTCTTTTATTGGGTCAAGCTCGCGGAGCCGCGATTGCCTCTTTAGTCTCGGATGGTTTACCCATGGTTGAATTCAGCGCTCTTGAGGTCAAGAAAGCCATCGTAGGCACTGGCAGGGCCAGCAAAAGCCAAGTGCAAGAGATGGTCAAACGTTTACTCAAACTCAATAAGATTGCTGGCACAGATGCCTCAGACGCTCTTGCGGTCGCCATTTGTGCGGCCCATCATCGAGAACTCAACGAACGTCTTCACCAATTTCGCTAATCAGCTTAAGATGTCGACATGATCGGAAGAATTCAAGGCACCTTGATTGCCAATACCCCACCCAGATTAATCATTGATTGCCATGGCGTTGGCTATGAAGTTGATGTGCCTATGAGCACTCTTTATCAAATGCCATCATTAGGACAACAGGTCACCCTGTTGACTCATTTTGTGGTGAGAGAAGATGCTCAACAACTATTTGGTTTTGCTACTGAGTCAGAAAGAGAAGCCTTCAGAGCGCTGATCAAGATCAGTGGCGTGGGAGCAAGAACTGCCCTTTCATTGCTTTCAGGCATGAGTGTCGAAGAGCTTTCTCAAGCCATCACATTGCAAGAATCTGGGCGCCTGACCAAAGTACCGGGTATTGGCAAAAAAACTGCCGAACGCCTACTTTTAGAGCTCAAAGGTAAATTTGGTGCAGATATTGGTTTGACTGGCCAAGCACCGCAAATTGATAGTCAGCTTGAGATTTTGCAAGCTTTGACCTCGCTTGGCTATTCCGATAAAGAGGCTCAGCTTGCTCTTAAACAAGTCAGCCCAGGTAGCTCTGTATCCGATGGCATCAGATTGGCACTCAAAGCTTTATCTAAAGCCTAAGGCAAAGTCAGACCCCAAGCCTAAGACAAAGTAGAAATAGTTATAAACTCTCCCCATGGCAATTAAAACTGACGACATCACCCCATCATTTGATCCTCAAGAAGAGAGATTGGTGACAGCTGCTGCCAGCACGGATGACAATGCATTGGAGCGTGCTTTACGCCCAAAACAGCTTGAAGAGTATGTTGGTCAGAAAAAAGCCCGTGAACAATTAGAGATCTTTATCTCTGCGGCCAAGCAACGTCAAGAAGCTCTTGATCACGTCCTACTATTTGGCCCGCCAGGCCTTGGTAAAACAACCCTTGCACACATCATTGCGCGCGAGATGGGGGTTAATCTTCGTCAAACCAGCGGTCCTGTTTTGGACCGTCCAGGTGATTTGGCTGCACTACTGACCAATCTAGAAACCAATGATGTTTTATTCATTGATGAGATTCATCGACTGTCTCCAGTGGTAGAAGAAATCCTCTACCCAGCATTAGAAGATTATGCGATCGACATCATGATTGGCGATGGTCCTGCAGCAAGAAGCGTCAAACTTGATCTCAAGCCATTCACGCTCATTGGTGCAACCACACGAGCAGGCATGCTCACAAACCCATTGCGCGATCGCTTTGGTATTGTTGCGCGCTTAGAGTTTTACTCAATTGAAGAATTAGCGACGATTGTTAAACGCTCGGCCAATCTTTTGAATGCTGGTTTGGATGATGGCGGCGCTTTAGAGATTGCCAAACGCTCCAGAGGCACTCCTAGAATTGCTAATCGCCTACTGCGCCGCGTGAGAGACTACGCAGAAGTCAAAGCAGACGGAAAAATTTCTCAAAGCATTGCTGATGCGGCTTTATCGATGCTAGATGTTGATGCTGTTGGCTTTGATGTGATGGATAGAAAACTGCTTGAAGCCATTGTGCATAAATTTGATGGCGGGCCGGTGGGCGTTGATAACTTGGCATCAGCGATCAGCGAAGAAAGAGAAACGATTGAAGATGTGATTGAGCCCTATTTGATACAACAAGGGTTTTTACAAAGAACTCCGCGAGGCAGAGTGGCCACACCACTGGCCTATGCTCACCTAGGACTCCCGTCTACCTCATCCAAAGATTTGCTCGGCTGACCCTGATCATCTCTCAGGTGATTCACATCACCCCAATTGACTAAAGCAAACTGTTCATCTTGATAAGTCAGGGTGTTCAAACTTGCATTCAAGATCTCAAAATCTCTGGCCGCATCTAGGGCCACTTTTCTTGCAGCACGGTTCAAGCAATCCAAAACACCACCGTGAGCCACGATGGCAATTTCTTGTCCGGCATATTTTTTAGCCCAAGATGTAATGGCTGTCACCACCCTGTCATTAAATTGCATCAAGCTCTCTCCATTTTCTGGTTGAAAATGGATATCCCTCTTTTTCCAGGCCTGATGGTGTTGAGGATGATGATTGGCAATTTCTTGATGGCTCAAGCCTTGCATCAAACCATAGTGTCTCTCTCTTAAAGCTGGATCAAGACTCAGTTCTAGCTGATGATGATGAGCAATCGGTTTAGCCGTATCCATGGCGCGACTCAAGTCACTGGAAATGATGGCTGAGATTTTTTTATCAACCAAGCTTTTTGCAAGACGGTCAGCCTGTTGATGGCCGACCTCATTCAAACCAATATCTATGTGGCCCTGCAAGCGCTTCTCGCGATTCCACATGGTTTCGCCATGGCGAATTAAATAAATAACGGTCATCAATTAAGACAGCGTGATTTTGGCAAACTTGCGCTTACCCACTTGCACCACAAATGTTCCAGCTTCTACTTTGAGTGCTTTATCAGAAACGGTGGCACCATCAATTTTCACTCCGCCTTGCTCAACGTTGCGCATGGCTTCAGATGTACTAGGTACTAAATTAGCTTGCTTGAGCAACTGACCAATACCAATCGGCGCTCCCGTTATAGCAATCTCAGGAATATCGTCCGGTACTCCACCTTTGGCGCGATGATTGAAATCTTCTAATGCTTTTTCAGCAGCACCGGCATCATGGAAACGTGTCACGATTTCTTGGGCCAAAGCCACTTTGAAGTCACGCGGATTTCTACCGGATAAAACTTCTTCTTTCATTTTGGCGATTTCAGCAAGCGGCTTGAAAGAAAGTAATGTGAAATAACTCCACATCAACTCATCAGAAATACTCATCAACTTGCCGAACATCTCACCCGAAGCTTCGCTGATGCCAATGTAGTTATTTTTGGACTTACTCATCTTATCAACGCCATCTGTACCAACCAGCAAAGGCATTGTCAAAATACATTGGGCTTCTTGACCATATTCTTTTTGTAGTTCACGACCAACCAATAAA
Organism: uncultured Polynucleobacter sp.; assembly: GCA_937863045.1. Lineage (GTDB taxonomy): Bacteria > Pseudomonadota > Gammaproteobacteria > Burkholderiales > Burkholderiaceae > Polynucleobacter. Next base: position 25,875 of record CALMBU010000084.1, read on the forward strand.
TTGAACTTTTGATCCGTGCCACCTAATTCCAAATCACTCTTCAGTGCAACAGAATCGTAACCTTGCATCAAAGGATATAAAAACTCATGCACAGAAATTGGTATGCCGCCTTTGTAACGCTTGGTGAAGTCGTCACGCTCTAGCATGCGGGCAACTGTATATTTAGCAGCCAGTTGAATCATGCCTCTTGCGCCCAGTGGATCACTCCACTCGCTGTTGTATCTCACTTCAGTTTTACTTGGATCTAAAACCAGGCTTGCCTGCTTATAGTAAGTTTGAGCATTGACGGCGATTTCTTCCTTGGTCAAAGGAGGGCGCGTGGCATTTCTACCCGATGGGTCACCAATCATGCTGGTGAAGTCGCCGATCAAGAAAATAACCGTGTGACCCAAATCTTGTAATTGGCGCATTTTGTTCAAAACAACGGTATGGCCCAAATGAATATCAGGGGCCGTTGGGTCTAAGCCCAATTTGATCCTTAAAGGGGTCTTGGTGGCTTCACTGCGGGCTAACTTGGCCAACCACTCCGCCTCAACCAATAATTCATCACAGCCACGTTTTGAGACCTCCATGGCCTCCAAAACACGGTCAGTGATTGGATATTTAACTTGTTCTGTTTTATTCTCGTTAGCTAAAGACATAATCTATCGGTTACATTAATTTCCTAGAGCATCATTGTCGCATCACTTAAGAGTCAACCCTATGAAGAATTACTATATTGGCATTATGTCCGGAACCAGCATGGATGGCATTGATGCTGTTTTAGCAGAAATTTCCGATGACGGGCAGACCGCTGTTTTATGTCACAAAGATGTTCCTTTTGAGAAAACTCTCAAAAATACCTATTTTGATCTTCAGGCTCCTAGCCAAAATGAGCTCCACAAGGAAGCCCTGGCAGCCAATCATTTGGCCCAGCATTACCATTTGGCCTGCACAGCCATTCTTCAGGAGGCAAAACTTCAGCCATCCGATATCAGTGCTATTGGCGCTCACGGCCAAACCATTCGACATCAACCTCAAGCACATGATGGCATTGGTTACACCAAACAATCTCTCAACCCGGCGCTACTCGCAGAACTGACTGGCATTGACGTGATTGCTGATTTTCGCAGTAGAGACATTGCAGCGGGCGGTCAAGGCGCCCCCTTGGTACCAGCTTTTCATGCGGCACAGTTTGGGTGCAATGAAGATCTAGCGATATTGAACATTGGCGGAATAGCAAATCTAAGCCTCATACCAGCTCATCAACAAGAAAAAATCATTGGCTTTGATTGTGGACCAGGGAATGTTTTACTAGATCACTGGATCCAACAATCCCTTGGTCAATCTTTTGATGATGATGGTCAATGGGCCGCCAAAGGACAAGTGATTCAAAAGCTTTTAAGCAGCATGCTCGCTGATGATTACTTTAAAAAAGCTCCGCCAAAGAGTACCGGTAGAGATTTATTCAATCCTGAATGGCTCAAGCATCATTTAACGATGAATGATTGCCTCAACCAAAAACCAGAAGATGTTCAGGCAACTCTATTAGCGCTCACCGCTCAATCAATTGCTCATGACCTTAAGCAACATGGTTCTACAGTAAAAAGATTATTGCTTTGTGGTGGTGGCATTAAAAATAAGCAGCTCATCACACAAATAAAAAATGCTTGCGCCTGGATACCTCAAGAAAATGTTCAGAGTACGGCTATCAAAGGCATTGATCCTCAAACCGTTGAGGCGGCAGCCTTTGCCTGGCTAGCTTGGGCGCACCAAAGAAAACAGCCAGCAAATTTGCCGGCTGTGACTGGTGCTAAAGGTTTGCGCGTACTTGGTGCGCACTACCCTGCTTAATTAATTAAGCTGAGAAAGAAGATCCGCAACCACATGTTGTTGTGGCATTAGGGTTCTTGATCACAAACTGTGAACCATTGATGTCTTCTTTGTAATCAATCTCTGCGCCTACCAAATACTGGAAGCTCATTGAGTCAATCAACAAAGTTACATTGTCTTTGGTCACCAATGTGTCGTCTTCATTCACTGCTTCATCAAATGTGAAACCGTACTGAAAACCTGAGCAACCACCGCCTTGCACGAATACGCGCAATTTCAAATCTGGGTTGCCTTCTTCAGCGATCAAATCAGCTACTTTGGCCACAGCGCTGTCAGTAAAGACTAACGGCATTGGTGGTTCTAAATTTTCGGTACTTTGTGTTGTTTGTGTCGCGCTCATCATGAACTCCTTTTAATACATATATTCTATTGTAGGCTTCAATGCCAATAATTGCTGTAGGGGTTTATGGTAACAGGGCAATATGACTTAACCCAGTTTTTTCTGGCAAACCAAACATCAGGTTCAAACATTGAACCCCTTGGCCAGAAGCCCCCTTCACCAAATTATCTTCAACCACCAAAATAACCAGGGTATCTCCGCCCTGTGGACGATGAACCGCAATTCTCAAGGCATTACTACCCCTCACCGATCTAGTCTCAGGGGTGCTGCCAGCAGGCATCACATCGACAAAGGGCTCACCTGCGTAAAACTTCTCAAAAAGGCTTTGATAATCAACATCTTTTCCATCAGGAAGGATGCGGGCATACAAAGTCGAATGTATACCTCTGATCATTGGGGTCAGATGAGGCACAAACGTTAAACCCACCGATTTGCCACCAGCAATGGCTGATAAGCCCTGGCAAATCTCAGGATGATGTCTGTGGCCCTTTACGCCATAAGCCTTGAAGTTATCACTGGCTTCAGCCATCAAAGTGCCAACCTCTGCCTTGCGCCCAGCGCCTGAAACACCCGACTTTGAATCAGAGATCAAACCATTCAAATCAATCAGATTTTTACCGCCTGTTGATTTTGGTGAAATTAACGGCGCAAAGCCTAATTGAACTGACGTTGGATAACAGCCTGCCAAACCAATCACTCTGGCTTTTTTGATTGCTTCACGATTGATCTCAGCCAAGCCATAAACTGCCTCAGCAAGGATCTCTGGGCAAGAATGAGGCATGCCGTACCATTTTTCAAATTCAGCGGTGTCTTTAAGACGAAAGTCTGCTGCCAAATCCAATACCTTAACGCCCGCAGCCAACAGCTCTTTTGCTTGAGCCATAGCAACCCCGTGAGGTGTTGCAAAGAAAACTGCATCGCATTCTGTGAGCTTGGCATCTTCTGGCGTAGAAAAGCAAAGGTCGACCCTGCCCCTTAAGGAAGGGAACATGTCAGCAACAGGCATTCCAGCCTCTTTACGGGACGTGATAGCCGTTAATTGAACTTCTGGGTGCTGAGACAACAAGCGCAGCAATTCAACGCCTGTATAGCCTGTTCCACCTACTATGCCAACTTTGATCATTTATATCCTCCAATATCTCTATTGTAGAAAAGAAAAAGCCGCGCAGTGCGCGGCTTTTCGTAGAACAGCAAAAAAAAATTAACGCTTGCTGAACTGTTTGCGACGACGCGCGCCATGCAAACCAACTTTTTTACGCTCAACTTCACGAGCATCACGAGTAACAAAACCAGCTTTTGAAAGCGTTGGCTTCAAAGCTGCATCGTAATCGATCAATGCACGAGTCACACCGTGACGAACTGCACCAGCTTGGCCAGTTTCACCACCACCTGAAACGTTGACTTTGATATCAAACGTTGTACCGTGGTTAGTTAGCTCTAGCGGCTGACGAACAATCATACGTGATGTTTCACGAGCAAAGTATTCAGCAATTGGCTTGCCGTTTACAAGAATTTCACCTTTACCAGCCTTGATGAATACGCGGGCTACTGAGCTCTTACGACGGCCAGTACCATAGTTCCAGTTTCCAATCATATCGGCTCCTTAGATCTCAAGAACGCTTGGCTGTTGAGCCGCGTGTGGGTGGTCAGCTTCTGCATAAACTTTCAATTTCTTGATCATTGCATAGCCAAGTGGGCCTTTAGGCAACATGCCCTTAACAGCCTTCTCGAGAGCACGACCAGGGAAACGAGCTTGCATCTTGTCGAAGTTAGTTTCGTAGATGCCGCCAGGATAGCCACTGTGCGTGTAGTATTTTTTATTCAAGCCCTTAGTGCCAGTTACGCGCAACTTAGAAGCATTGATGATGACGATAAAGTCGCCTGTATCAACGTGGGGGGTGAATTCTGGCTTGTGCTTGCCGCGTAGACGGTGTGCCACTTCACTGGCGACACGACCGAGGACTTTGTCCGTAGCGTCAATCACGAACCACTCACGCTTCACCTCATGCGGTTTTGCTGAGAAAGTTTTCATGATTACCTTAAATTGTTAAGCCCTAAAAAAACAACCATCTCATCATTCCTTTGGCTCCGCTTATGCTTGCAGGCTCGCAGTTCAAAATTAACAGCTGGTACAGCATTTCCCTAATGGGCAAACTAGGAAAGCCTTAAATTGTAGCAAAAAAAAGCCCAGGAAGATATCCTGGGCTGAAATCCACCTTTAAGAGGGTGGAGGCTGTCTCTTATACACATCTGACGCTGCCGACGATCTACTCTGT
>CALMBU010000085.1 GCA_937863045.1 uncultured Polynucleobacter sp.
TGACGAAGACTTTAGAGAGGCGATGTCTGAGAAAGGTCTTGGTACTCCAGCCACCAGGGCCGCGATCATTGAAGGTTTGTTGTTCGAAAAGTACATGGTGCGTGAAGCAAGGGAAATTATTCCGACCGCCAAAGCTTTTCAGTTAATGACTTTGTTGCGCGGTCTAGGCGTTGAAGAATTAACTCACCCCGAATTAACAGGTAACTGGGAGCACAAGCTTGCCTTGATGGAAAAAGGTCAGATTGACCGCAATACCTTCATGCAAGAAATTGCACAAATCACTCAGCGCATTGTTAAGCGCGCCAAAGAATATGACAGCGATACGATTCCTGGTGACTATGCAGATCTAAAAACACCTTGCCCTCATTGTGGTGGCTTAGTGAAAGAAAACTATCGTCGCTTTGCTTGTGAAAAGTGTGGCTTCTCTATCAGCAAAATTCCTGGTGGCCGTGCTTTTGAATACCACGAAGCAGAAGAGTTCATCAAGAATAAAGAGATCGGTCCGCTACAAGGATTTAGAAGCAAAATGGGGCGCCCTTTTGCTGCGATCATTAAATTGGTTTCTATTCCAGAGGACGACAAAGACTATCCAAATGCAGGTTACAAGCTTGAGTTTGATTTCGGCAACAGCGACGAAGACAACAATGAAGAGGTTGACTTCACTGGTCAATCATCCTTGGGTGCCTGTCCTAAATGCTCGGGTGCGGTTTATGAACATGGCATGAAGTATCTTTGTGAGCGAAGTGTTGGACCAAACAAATCCTGTGATTTTTCTACCGGTAAAGTTGTCTTGCAACAAGAGATTTCGCAAGAGCAAGTATCTAAGCTTTTGAATGAGGGCAAAACAGATTTATTGACCAACTTCAAATCCTCTAGAACTGGGCGTGGCTTTAAAGCATATTTGGCGCGTCAACCAGACGGCAAAATTGGTTTTGAATTTGAAGTTCCCGCCAAAAAGCGTGCTGGCAGCAAAGCAGAAACCAAATCTTCTGATAAGCCCAAACCAGCTAAACGCGCGCCCGCAAAAAAACGCGTGTCTAAAAAAGCTGAGTGACGCATCTCTTCTGCCAGATGTTCTGTGAACATCTGGTGGGCGAGCGCTGACCACATCACGCCCCTCGATCCTAAAGAGGTCAGGATGTACAAACCAGGGTGGCCTTTTACGGGGCCCATGATCGGCAGGCGATCGCTGGCCACGCAACGTATTCCAACAAATGCATCCGCTGGCTCAATTTCTGACGGATCACATTCTGTTTCAAGCATTTCCTGAATGAGGCTCAAGTTTTCTTGATGGCTCTGATCCCAAATACTTAAGTCATCCTCGTTTTCATCGTAACTAGATCCAACCATCCACTGAAAAGAACCGTCACTCATTTCAATCGGCGGTAAACAATACGCCTTCCCAGAAATGGCCGCCTTCGGTCGGCACTTGGCCCATGAGCTTTCTTTTTTAAATCGAAAGGTGGATAGTTGTCCTCGAACCGGTTTAAGAGGCAAATCTATGCCTGCGCAAGCTGCCAATGCTTTAACGCCCAAACCATTGGCTAAAAATAATCTCGGCGTCACCCCAATGATTTTTTGCTGCTCATCGTAAACAATCCAATGTTTGTCACGATATGCAATTTTTGCAACTGTGCATCTCATCATGGTCTGCTGGTTTGTCAGATCTGAAAACAGATCCTCGCAGATTTTTTTGAGATTAACCCAGCCACCCTCTGGAAAAAAAGTGCCGGCCAGTGATACGCCGCAGAGCACCTTAGCTTCATCAGCGGAAACCACCTGAGCATTATCAAAGCTAAAACCTTGGGATAGTAGGCGCTCACTCATTAAGCTTTTATCATGGTTTTCTGCGTTTCTAGCCAGATGCAAAACACCCTTACCAGTCCAGTGTTTTGCCCAAACTTGCTTGGCTTCGTTGAACGCAATCATGCTCAAACGCTGAAGCCTTGAGGCGCCCCGACCAACATAAGGATGACAAAGGGCGCCATCATGCCCACTGGTGCCCTGGGCTGGCGAACTTCCTGAATCAATCACCAAAAAGTTGCTCAAGTTATTGTTTTTTAATGATTTTATGATTGATGTGCCAGCAATCCCGCCACCAATCACGATTGCATCATAGGCTTGGGAGGGTATTGGCATATTCATGGGAGCCTTTATAATGCATGTCTGATCAAAAAGAGCAAGATTTATGCAGTTAATGTGGGTTTCCGGTCCAACGGGTCGGGTACGAAAAATATCGATTACTTTAAGAACCGTTTCAATTGCGGTTGCTATTTTCGCGGCACTCTTGGTTGCAGCCGGCGGCATTTTGCATTTTGTTGGTTTGAGAATTGCGATTGAGGCAAGGCCAGATTTAGCAAGGGCCATGGGCGGTGTTTTAACTCAGGCCGAACAAGATCAAATTGAATCAGCCTACAAAGAACGTCTTCAAGCAATTCAGGAAAAGTTACAAACAACCTCTGAAGAAATTGTTCAGATTCAAAAACTAAAAGATAAATTCATGGACATGGCTACGCCAAGCGCGGTCAAGTCTCAAGTTCCGGGTGGCAATGGCAAGGGTGGCCCTCACAAACTTCCAGAAATGAAAATCAAAAAAGATGTTCGTTTGATCGATGCTTTGGATGGTTCACTTCAGGACATCACAGAATTTAAAAAGAGTGTTTCAGAAATCAATGTTCTTTGGGAAAGACAGCTCACTTGGTTAAACAGTCTTCCTACTGGCACCCCCATTAAAGACAACTACAGTCTTAGCAGTGGCTTTGGCTTGAGACTAGATCCTTTCTTACACACAATGGCCAAGCACGAAGGCTTAGATTTTTCTGCGCCGGTTGGCACACCGATTCTTGCCTCTGCCGGCGGGGTTGTGAGTCGCTCTGGCTGGGATGGGCACTATGGCAATGTGGTTGAAATCAATCACGCAGAAGGTTTTAAAACGCGCTATGCCCACGCAAGTGCATTGCTGGTTAGAGTGGGGCAAACCGTTAAACGCGGTGACGTGATCGCCAAGGTGGGTAACACAGGAAGATCAACAGGCCCACACCTTCATTATGAAGTCATCAGAGCTGGCACACATATCAATCCAGCGAACATGTTCCCAAAACGAACTAACTGATCAAGCCTCATTAAAAAAACCCCTTGCTTGAAGATTTCAAACAAGGGGTTTTTTGTTTCTATTATTTCTTTAGCTGGCTAGGCGCTTTTCTAAGGCCTGTTTTGTTTGAACCAACTCCTTTGGCAAGTGATATGAGAGCTGATCAAACAGCTGATCGTGCAACTTCATTTCTTCTTGCCATGCAGCCTTATCAATTGAGGTTACTTGATTGAACTGGTCCTCGCTGAAATCAAGACCGGTCCAATTGATGTCTTTGTGCGAAGGAGTGGTGCCAAAAATATTTTCTTGACCTTTGGCCTTGCCCTCAATGCGCTCAAGCATCCAAGCCAGTACACGCATATTTTCACCGTATCCAGGCCACACAAACTTGCCAGCCTCGTTCTTACGGAACCAGTTAACGCAGTAAATGCTTGGCAATTTTGCGCCTTCGGCCTCAAGCTTTTTACCCATGTTTAACCAGTGTTGGAAATAATCGCTCATGTTGTAACCAGCGAAAGGCAACATCGCGAATGGGTCGCGGCGCACAACGCCTTGCTGACCAGCAGCAGCGGCTGTTGTTTCAGAGCCCATGGTTGATGCCATGTAAACGCCTTCAACCCAGTTACGAGCCTCCGTCACCAATGGCACCGTTGTTGAGCGACGGCCGCCAAAGATGAATGCATCAATTGCAACGCCATCAGGATTGTTCCACTCTGGGTCAATCACTGGATTGTTGGTTGCTGCCACTGTGAATCTAGCATTTGGATGTGATGCTTTTCTTCCTGCTGCACCATCTGCAGGAGTCCAATCCTTGCCTTGCCAATCGATCAAATGATCAGGGGCTTGCTCTGTCATGCCTTCCCACCAAACATCACCATCATCAGTCAGTGCAACGTTTGTAAAGAGAACGTTCTCATTCAAAGACGCCATGCAATTGGCATTGGTCAAGGTATTTGTACCTGGAGCAACACCGAAATAACCCGCTTCTGGATTGATCGCGAATAAACGTGTTTTTCCTGTGACAGGATCTTTGCGTGGTTTGATCCAAGCAATATCATCACCAATGGTTGTTACTTTCCAACCTTGATAACCTTGCGGTGGAATCAACATGGCAAAGTTCGTTTTGCCACAAGCTGATGGGAATGCTGCAGCCACGTGATATTTTTTACCCTCGGGCGATGTAACACCCAAAATCAACATGTGTTCTGCCAACCAGTTTTGATCGCGACCCATGGTTGAAGCAATTCTCAAAGCAAAGCACTTCTTGCCTAGCAATGCATTGCCGCCGTAACCTGAACCAAATGACCAAATCTCACGGGTTTCTGGGTAATGCACAATGTACTTGGTGCTGTTGCACGGCCAAGACACATCTTTTTCGCCGGCCTGCAATGGCTTACCAACCGTGTGAACGCATGGCACAAAATCACCAGTGGCGCCCAAAACATCAAAAACGCCTTTACCCATGCGAGTCATGATGCGCATATTGATAGCCACATAAGGGCTGTCAGATAACTCAACCCCAATATGGGCAATGGGTGATCCTAGAGGACCCATTGAAAAAGGCACAACGTACATCGTTCTGCCTTTCATGCAACCTGTGAATAGGGGCTGTAGCGTCGTGCGCATTTCTGCTGGATCCATCCAATTATTGGTGGGGCCCGCATCTTCTTTATTTTTAGAACAAATGTAGGTTCTGTCTTCAACCCTGGCCACATCGCTTGGGTCTGAACAGGCTAGATAAGAGTTTTTTCTTTTTGCTGGATTTAGCTTTTTTAATGTTCCAGCCTCAACCATTTGAGCGCACAAGCGATCGTATTCTTCTTCACTACCGTCACACCAGTAAACGTTGTCTGGCATTGTCAAAGCAGCCACTTCAGCCACCCAGTCAATCAACTTTTGATGTTTAACATAAGATGGCACATTAAGGGTGGCCACGCCCTTCATCGTTGGTTGGTTCATAGTTAAGTTAGTTAATTTGGAATAGCATAAGGATACCACTTTGTAGGCTTTTTGACCCCTGGACGCCTCACTTGAGTCTGACCCTAATTAGACAAAAATGCCATTAGTGATAGCCAGCCGTGCATCCCTTTTTCCCAGCTCATAGGCCTCTGGCATCAAGTCATGTCTTGAATAATCCCAGCTTGAAATAGGCACCTTTTGGCTTGGTTGAATATATGTCAGCCTCAAGCCGGGCAACTCTTGAATGAAAGGATTGGGAAGACCATACCGCCTGGTTAACAAAATAAGAGCTTCTTGATTTTTCTCACCCAAAGCCGCTGGAGTGAGACCATCAATGGGCACATTATCAATAAGACCGCCATCCAGAATTGCCTGACCATCTCGGTACATCACGGGCGTAAAAGGAGGGGTGCAGGATGATTGCAAGACAGTCTCTATGAGTTCGTCGATGTTGGCGCAAGATTTGGATGAAACAAATAGTCTTGAAAAACCCAGGCGCTTTCCTGATTGTGGGTGGAGGGGTCGCTGCAGCTTCTTTTCTAACTCATACGCTAAAAGCCCCATGACGACCGAAAGTTTAGGGCTTAAATAGTTCGGGGTTTTAGCAAGCCCAATCAAAATCTCTGGCCCATCCTGAATTCGCTCAAAGCCACCAGCCAGAATATTCTCCAGTGCAGCCCGGTATAAGCGATAGTGTGGAAAAAGTGGCTGCGCTGAGAAGAGGTTGCGCCAATCAATATTGCTTGAAACATCGGCCAAAGCTTTTGCGTAGTAATGAAGGCCCCATTGGGCGCCCTCATCACCTGGTCGAGCTGAAAACAAACAGGCGGTTGCAGCTCCAGCACTGACAGCCACTATTTTTGTGGGGTGCTGGGGAATTGCCTCATTCAGAACATTCCAAAAGCCGGCTTGCCACCAACAACGATTGCCGCCGCCCGCCAAAACAATTTGATCGAACTGCATGGCCACTGCTTATTTGCCAATACAAAAGGTGCTGAAAATTTTTCCCAATAAGTCATCTGGTAAAAATTGACCCGTGATGGTCGAAAGCTCATCTTGAGCCAGCCTCATTTCTTCAGCAGCCAACTCAATGGATGATGTTTGCGACTTCAACAAAACAAGTGCGTTTTTAATGAATTGCTCTGCCTTTAAAAGAGCTTCTACATGCCTCTTTCTTGCCAAGATGCCACCCTCTGATTCGGGCTGCCATCCAGCAACTTTTAACAACTCGCTTTTTAGCAAATCCAAACCTTGGCCAGTCTTTGCAGAAACAAACAATTGATCTTTAAGATCGGCTTTTTGTATAGATGAGCAATCAAGCTTGTTCCACACGATTTTTATTGGAACATTTTTAGATGTCTTGAGCTTGATCCGCTTAATTAAATCTTGATCTTCTGTGGATATCTGAGAGCCCTGGGTAAGATCCATTAAGTGCAAAACCAAATCTGCCTGCTCAATCGCTTGCCAAGTTCTTTCAATACCAATTTGCTCAACACTGTCTTGGGTTTCTCTCAAGCCGGCAGTGTCTATGATGTGTAACGGAACACCGTCCAGCAAAATAGTTTCTTTCAGTCGGTCGCGCGTGGTGCCGGCCACGTCCGTCACAATGGCAACGTCCTCGCCCGCCAGCGCATTCATCAAAGAACTTTTGCCAACGTTTGGCTGCCCCACCAAAACCACGGTTAAGCCGTCACGAATGATTGAGCCTTGTTGCGCAGCTTTTTTTACTTCTTGAATATTGGCAAGGATCTTCTCTAGTCGATTAAATACGTCGTGTTGCTCGATGAAGTCGATTTCTTCCTCGGGGAAATCTAAGGTTGCCTCCGTCAAAGCTCGAATCTCAATCAATGCATGCAAAAAAACATCAATTTTTTTAGAGAAATCGCCCTTGAGGGATTTGGCTGCACCCTTAGCAGCCAAGGTGCTACTAGCATCGATCAAATCAGCAACAGCCTCGGCCTGAGCCAAGTCCATTTTTCCATTCAGAAATGCTCTCTCGGTGAACTCACCCGGTCGAGCCAAACGCAAACCCATACTTTTACCAAGCTGAAGGCAATGATCTAATAGGAGATTAAGCGCAGGGGCACTGCCATGACACTGCAGCTCTAAAACATCTTCACCGGTATAAGAGTGGGGCGCAGGAAAAGCAATCGCCAAGCCCTCATCAATCAAGTCGCCCGAGGCATCATTGAACTGAACCAAGGTTGCATGCCTTGGGGCTAACTCTCTAAGACAAAGGGCCTTGCTAATCTGCAAGACCCCTGTTCCAGATAAACGAATTATTCCAACGCTGGCGCGACCATTAGCCGTGGCTAAAGCAATGATTGGTTCGCGCTCATGATTCATGCTCAGGCAGGTTTTTTAGCCTCACCGTAAATTCTATTAATTTGCCACTGCTGTGCAATTGACAAGATGTTGTTCACTACCCAATACAAAACCAAGCCCGAAGGGAAGAAGAAGAACATCACCGAGAAAACAAGCGGCATGAACATCATGAGCTTTGCTTGAAGCGGATCAGGTGGTGTTGGGTTGAGTTTTGTTTGAATGAACATAGACACCGCCATCAAAATTGGCAACAAACCAATTGGCGCGCCAAACCAAACCCCAAATAATGTGTCTGGTTTTGATAAGTCTTGAATCCAGCCCAACCAAGGTGCGCCCCTCATTTCAACGGAAGACAACAACACCCAATACAAGGCAATGAAAACCGGAATCTGAATCAACACTGGGAAGCAGCCGCCCAAAGGATTGATTTTTTCCTTGCGGTACATTTCCATCATCGCCTGATTAAGCTTTTGTGGCTCGCCCTTATGACGCTCCTTAAGCTCTAAAACTTTTGGTTGAACAAGCTTCATGCGAGCCATTGACTTGTAGCTGGCTGCAGATAATGGGAAGAAGATCAACTTGATCAACATGGTGAGGAAAATAATTGACCATCCCCAGTTATTCACCAATGCATGAATTTTTTCAAGCAACCAGAAAATTGGTTTGGCCAAAATTGTGAACCATCCGTAGTCTTTAACCAACTCAAGGCCCGGCGCAATCTTCTCTAATACTTGCTCTTCTTGAGGACCAACAAACAGCTTGAGTGTTTCTGTTTTCTCTTGACCAACGCCCAACCCCTCTAGCTTTGATTGGACACCAATTCTGAACTGATTATTTTCCAACTTGCCAACATACAAGTCTTTTTGGAAGTTATTAGATGGTATCCATGCAGATGCAAAATAATGTTGCACCATGGCAATCCAGGTTGGGCTTTCTTTTTGTTGTGTGCCGGGTAGTTTTGCTTTGTTCTTTTCGATATCAGAAAAGTCTATTTTTTGGAACTTCTCTGCATCGGTATAAAGCGCTGGGCCTGTGAACGTAGCATAGAACATGCTCTCTTCTAGCTTGCCATTGTCGCGAACCAACTCCGCATACAAAGTTAAATCAGCTGAAGGATTGCTTAAATTTTTAATTGTGTGCTTTGCCTCAACAACGTAAGAACCACTCTCCAAGGTAAGCACTTTTTCTAAACGGACACCGTTCTTTTCAGCAACCAGGGTTACTGAGTTGCCAGCTGAATTTTTGCTGACTGAAAAAATCTGTGTGTGATTTGGCAGCTCAACGCCCGATGCTGAAACCAGCCCTGATCGCGCATAGTATTGGCGCGCTTTGCTGCGCTCAAAAATTAGAACCCCAGACTTATCTTCCTCTAAATGCTTTGTTAATTGGGCACGACTGATCACTCCGCCCAATGTGTCAATTTCTAAAGTGATGACGTCATTTTTTAATGTGATGATTTCACCAGTTTTGTTTGGCACAAACAAAGTTGGCGCAGACGCCGGAGCAGAAGCAGTTGCCGCAGCCTTAGGCAAATCATTTTTTGGTGCGCTGTTGATCGCAGCAGCATCTTTCGCCCCAGCAGCTTGCTGAGCCTCAGCGCTTGGCTTAGAAAAGAATGAGGCCTGACCATTGTGTTGCTGCCAGGCATCGAACAACAAAATTGCTGATATTGTAAAAACTGCCCAAAGTAAGGTTTTTCTGATGTCCATTATTTTTTCTGTATTAAATAGCGTAAGCAGGAATTGTAGTGTTAGATTGTTACTTCTTCGTGTTCTTTTCTGGTACCGGGTCTAAACCGCCATTGGCCCAAGGATTGCATCTCAAAATTCTATATACAGCCAAGCCTGTGCCCTTGAATGCGCCATGCTTATCTAAAGCTTCCATCGCATAACAAGAGCAAGTTGGGTGAAAACGACATTGCGCACCCCAAAAAGGGCTTAACAATAACTGATAAAGCCTGATGAGCCCTTTTAATAGTCTTGCAATCACTTGTCCTGGCCCGCTGGGTTAAACAGTTGTGCCTTGATCTGTCGTCGCTCTTGCTCTCGAAGCTTGCCAGAACTCGATTCCCCAATTTTTTTTCTAAGCCTCAAAACCACTTGCTCGCCATTCAAATTAAGCAGGTTTTGACGACAAGACTCTCTCATCAAACGCTTGATTCGATTGCGATCAATTGCTCGCTTGGCTAATTTTTTGGGAACTGTTAACGCGTAACCAGTCCCGCCCGCAAGGGTATGGATGGCTAAGTGTTTTGTATTGCTTGGTTTTTGCGCCAATATTGATCGGATCAAATTGGCGTCGGAAAGGGAAAAAGAGCGAGCCAATTGATTGCTCGCTTTTCTATCTTTTTCTTGCTGTTGCTTAAACAGCGAGGCGTTTACGACCCTTGGCACGGCGCGCATTCAAAACATGGCGACCACCTTTTGTTTTCATGCGAACACGAAAACCGTGGGTGCGTTTACGACGGGTTACTGATGGTTGGTATGTACGTTTCATAATTATTTCCTAGCGAACCTTAGATTCTCGCTTTTTTCCTTAACAGCGTCAATAGCTATTTAAGGAGAATTTTTTTATTTTGTCATTTATCTTGTTGTTTTTGCTAATTTTTTTAGCTTATCAACATGTTATCCACAGCTTATCCACCGACTTATCCTTTGTGGATAACTTTTAACAGCATCTACAATTGCTTCGTGAATACAAATACCCTGACAAATTCCTCGTTAATAGCAAATTCAAACCTTGAGACATTTTGGGTGTTTGTAGCAGATTCTTTCTCGAAAGAGCTTTCTCCGCAACAGTTTAAAACATGGATCAAGCCTCTTTTTCCGCTTTCTTTTGACCAAGGAAGCTTGACGCTGTCCTTGGCCGCGCCCAATCGATTCAAATTAGACTGGGCAAAAAACCAATTTAATCAAAGATTTATAGAGTTAGCCCAGGCACACTTTGGCGTCCCAATTGTGCTTGATTGGGTGCTCGATCCAAAGGTCAAGCTGCTTAACACCGATGAACAACAATCTGAATTCATCAGCGAAGATCTTGGGCAGGCCAATTCCTCGGGCGGCTTTCCTGGTGTAGGCCTAGACGAAGTCAATGAGCTACCGAGCATCGGCATAGATGGGCGTTCACGTTTAAACCCGGGGCTTACTTTTGATAGCTTTGTTACTGGTAAGGCCAACCAGCTTGCGCGTGCTGCAGCCATACAAGTTGCCAATAATCCTGGCTCTTCCTACAACCCAATGTACCTCTATGGCGGCGTCGGGCTGGGTAAGACCCATTTGATTCACGCTATTGGCAACCATTTGTTACAAGAAAAGCCAAGGGCCAAGATCAGGTACATTCATGCCGAACAATATGTGTCTGATGTGGTTAAGGCTTATCAACAAAAGTCCTTTGATAAATTCAAGCAGTACTACCACTCCTTGGATTTGTTGTTGATTGACGATATCCAGTTTTTTGCTGGAAAGCCGCGCTCTCAAGAAGAATTCTTTTATGCGTTTGAGGCATTAACAGCCAACAAATCCCAAGTAATCATGACCAGCGACACATATCCGAAAGAGATTTCAGGTATTGATGATCGCTTGATCTCGAGGTTTGATTCAGGCCTAACTGTGGCCATTGAGCCGCCAGAGCTTGAGATGCGGGTGGCCATTTTGATGAAAAAGGCCTTAGCAGAAGGCTTGCCGCTGACTGAAGATGTTGCTTTTTTTGTTGCTAAACATCTTCGCTCTAACGTAAGAGAGCTTGAGGGTGCTTTAAGAAAAATCTTGGCTTACGTTCGTTTTCATGGAAAAGAAATCACGATTGAGGTTGCTAGAGAGGCCCTCAAAGACCTTCTTTCCGTTCAAAACAGACAAATTTCTGTTGAGAATATTCAAAAAACCGTTGCGGATTTTTACAACATCAAAGTGGCGGACATGTACTCCAAAAAACGACCTGCTAATATTGCTAGGCCAAGACAAATTGCCATGTATATTGCTAAGGAATTGACTCAAAAAAGTCTTCCCGAAATTGGTGAATTATTTGGCGGGCGGGATCACACAACGGTATTACATGCGGTAAGAAAAATCACCGAAGAAAGATCAAGAGACAATCAACTAAACCATGAGTTACACGTGTTAGAACAGTCTCTTAAAAATTGATTTTTGCTTGTGGAAATCCTTGTGGATAATTGCTGTATAAGTATGTTTATAAGTATGTGAATGGATTGTTGATGAATTGTGGATAAGTGATACCAACACCACAAATGCAGAAAGTTATTAAATCTTATTCAAAGCTTATACAAAACATATCCACAGGTATTTATTGAAGGTAAAATACTGATTATTAAATGAATTTTTAGTTATCCACAGAATTTTGTTGCTTTATTAACTACTACTATAAATATATATACATATAAATAAATACAGGAATAAGAACCATGGAACTGGTCAGTACAACGAGAGATAAATTACTAAAGCCACTTCAACTTGTGAGTGGTATTGTTGAGCGTCGTCACACGCTGCCAATCTTAGCCAATTTGTTGTTTAAGAAAAACGGATCATCTGTTTCTTTAATCTCAACAGACATTGAAATCCAAATCACAACTCATGCAGATTTTGGTGTTGGTTCAGACAACGTCAGCACGACAGTAGGTGCAAGAAAACTGGTTGATATTTTGCGCGCATTACCAGAGGGTGCAATGACCTTGTCTTTGAAAGATAGCAAGATGGTTGTTCAAAGTGGTAAGAGTCGTTTCACACTTCAAACATTGGCAGCCAATGAGTTTCCAATCATGTCTGAATCAGCCGATGTGTCAGCCAGTTGGGAAATGTCTCAAAAATCATTGAAGCAGTTGATTAGCCAGGTGCACTTTGCAATGGCCCAACAAGATATTCGTTACTATTTGAACGGAATGTTATTTGTTTTGGAAGGTCAAAGAATTATTGCTGTTGCAACAGATGGTCATCGTTTGGCATATAGTCACATCGATCTCGATAAGACACCATCCGGCAATGGTCAAAAACAAGAAGTGATCATTCCACGCAAAACAATCCTTGAGTTACAGCACTTACTAGAAGATTCAGAAGATCCAGTCGTTGTGTCTTTGGCAAGCAATCAAGTTAAATTTAACTTCGGTGATGTTGAACTTTTATCAAAGCTTGTTGAAGGTAAATTCCCTGATTTCCAGAGAGTTATCCCAAAAGGCCAAAACAACAAGTTGGTGGTTAGTCGTGATGCACTACAAGCATCTCTTCAAAGAGCGGCCATCCTAACAACGGATAAGTTCAAAGGTGTGCGCTGCATTCTTTCTGACAACTGCTTAACCATTCAGTCAACGAATGCTGAACAAGAAGAAGCTCAAGAGGATATCGAAACAGAGTACAGCGGCGATAAAATTGATATCGGCTTTAATGTGTCTTACTTGTTGGATGTTTTAGCAAACCTTAAAAATGAATCAATTCAAATTTGTTTGGGTGACTCCAATAGCAGTGCAGTGATCACCCTTCCAGAACAAGAAGGTTTCAAATACGTAGTTATGCCAATGCGCATTTAATAGAGTTACTAGAAAAGAATAATCAATGACTGTTGAAGCAAAAACACCAGAGCAGTATGGCGCATCCTCGATTCAAATCTTAGAAGGATTAGAGGCAGTAAGAAAAAGACCAGGAATGTACATCGGAGACACCTCCGATGGAACAGGCTTACACCATTTAGTTTTCGAAGTTCTTGATAACTCCATTGACGAAGCCTTGGCTGGTCATTGCTCAGAAATCACAGTAACCATACATACCGATAACTCAATATCAATCATTGATAACGGCCGCGGTGTACCAACCGGCATCAAGTACGACGACAAACACGATCCAAAGAGAAGTGCAGCAGAAATCGTGATGACCGAGCTGCACGCAGGCGGCAAATTCGACCAAAACAGCTACAAGGTTTCTGGTGGTCTTCACGGTGTGGGCGTGAGTTGCGTGAACGCACTATCAAAATGGTTGCGCTTGACAGTTAAACGCGATGGCAAAGTTCATTTCATGGAGTTTGCAAGAGGCGTTGCACAGAACCGTGAATTAATTGAAGATGCCGGCAGCATGACATCACCAATCAAGGTGATTGGTGACACTGACAAGCGTGGTACAGAAGTTCACTTTTTGGCAGACGTAGAAATTTTCGGTAATGTTGAATACCACTATGAAATCCTTTCTAAACGAATCAGAGAGCTGTCGTTCTTAAATAACGGCGTTCATATTCGTTTGATTGACCAGAGGTCTGGCAAAGAAGAAAACTTTGCCTTCTCCGGCGGTGTTAAAGGATTCGTTGAGTACATCAACAAGAGTAAAACTGTTCTACATGGCAACATTTTCTATGCTGAAGGCGAAAGACCATCAGATTTAGGCGGAACCATCACGGCCGAAGTGGCTATGCAGTGGAATGATGGCTTTAACGAACAGGTTCTTTGCTTTACAAATAACATCCCTCAACGCGATGGCGGTACGCACTTGACTGGTTTGCGCGCAGCAATGACACGCGTCATCAATAAGTACATTGATGAAGAAGAGCTGGCCAAGAAGGCCAAAGTAGAAATTACCGGCGATGACATGCGCGAAGGCTTGACTTGCGTTCTTTCGGTCAAAGTTCCAGAGCCAAAGTTTTCAAGTCAAACAAAAGATAAGTTGGTATCAAGCGAGGTTCGTGGCCCCGTGGAAGAGATTGTTAGCTCTTTGTTAACAGACTATTTACAAGAAAACCCACAAGACGCCAAAATCATTTGCGCAAAAATCATCGAAGCGGCTAGGGCGCGAGAAGCGGCCCGTAAGGCCCGTGACATGACTCGACGCAAAGGTCTTTTGGATGGCCTTGGTCTTCCGGGAAAGCTTGCTGATTGTCAAGAAAAAGACCCAGCTAACTCTGAATTATTTATCGTCGAGGGTGACTCTGCGGGCGGCTCCGCTAAGCAGGGGCGTGACAGAAAATTCCAGGCTATTTTGCCGCTTAAGGGAAAAATCCTTAACGTTGAGAAAGCACGCTTTGATAAAATGTTGAGCAGCCAAGAGGTTGTAACTTTGATCACAGCGCTTGGCACCGGTATTGGCAAAGAAGAGTACAACGCAGACAAGCTGCGCTATCACCGCATCATCATCATGACTGACGCGGACGTAGACGGAAGCCATATCAGAACCCTGTTGTTAACTTTCTTCTATCGTCAAATGCCAGAGCTGATTGAGCGTGGCCATATCTATATTGCTCAGCCGCCCCTTTACAAGGTTAAGCAGGGCAAGAATGAGCAATACATCAAAGATGATGTTGCATTAAACGCTTATTTGCTTAACTTAGCTCTTCAGGGTGCCAGCATTTCATTGGCTGACGGCTCTTTGATTGATAACGATCGCTTGGTTAAGCTGTCATCAGACTATCAAACCATTCAAAGTGTTGTTGATCGCCTATCAAGAACCATGGATGAGGGCGCATTAAGAGCCATTGCCAACGGAGTGCGTTTAAATCTGGATACAGAGGCTGATGCCAATAAATCTGCAGAAGGCCTTAATGCCTATTTTGCAAATTCTCACGAGCGCATTGCTAAACCACAGATCATTGTGCAAAAAGACGAGCGCACAGAGCGCTACCGCTTATTGCTTTCAAGAAAAGTCCACGGCAACACAAAGCTGTCTTTGATTGATTCTGACTTTGTGCACGGCGCTGATTATGAGTCTCTAGAAAAAGCATCGGCAGCCCTGACCAATGTATTGGGCACTGGTGCAACCGTTAAGCGCGGCGATCCAGATAAAACGGTTAAGGAATCTCACGTTAAAGATTTCCGCGAAGCCATGGAGTGGCTACTTTCAGAAGCTGAAAGAGGCGTGAGTCGTCAACGCTACAAGGGTCTTGGTGAAATGAACCCAGGTCAACTCTGGGAAACAACGATGGACACCAACACGAGAACTTTGTTGAGGGTTCAAATTGAAGATGCGATTGCTGCAGACCAGGTATTCACAACCTTGATGGGTGATGAGGTTGAGCCTCGTCGCGCGTTCATTGAATCCAACGCCTTGATTGCCAGAAATATTGATGTCTAAGAAGTTGGCTGGTGAAAAATTGGTTGTGGTTCGTGAGTCTGGCGTTCACGGCAATGGCGTTTTCGCTAAACGCGATATTCCAAGGGGCACCAAGATCATTGAATACACGGGCGAAAGAATCAGCTGGAAAGAGGCCGTTAAACGCCACCCACATGATTTATCTCAGCCGAACCACACCTTTTATTTTGGCCTTGAAGATGGCTCAACCATTGATGCTAAATTTGGTGGAAATGCGTCAATGTGGGCCAATCATTCATGCAAGCCAAACTGCGAAGCCTTAGAAGAAGACTTTGGAAAAACAACCCGAGTTTTCTTGTATGCCAAAAAAGATATTGGTGCGGGTGACGAGCTTTTCTATGACTACGGCTTGGTTGTTGAGGGCAAGCAAACAAAAAAGTTAAAAAAAGAATACGAGTGCCGTTGCGGACAAAAAAATTGTCGCAAAACAATGTTGGCAAAAACCTAATCAATAAAAATGTTTATCAGCATTCAAGAGCTAGAGGCAGCCATTAACTTTTGGCGTGATCAGTC
The DNA here is from genome assembly GCA_937863045.1 of uncultured Polynucleobacter sp. Classification (GTDB taxonomy): domain Bacteria; phylum Pseudomonadota; class Gammaproteobacteria; order Burkholderiales; family Burkholderiaceae; genus Polynucleobacter. The sequence goes on from CALMBU010000085.1 coordinate 15,961, forward strand.
ACCCTCCCGGGGCGAAGCTTTGCAGCTTTGCCCTCAGGCAGCCGCCCTGGCAAAACCTTATGCAATGATGATTATTCAATCTTCCCAAAGAGTGCCTTTGGATGGATTAAGTGATTTGGCCCAAGCCGCCTGGAAAGAATATCTGTCACGCAAAGGCTAATGATGAGCAACCATCCCACATTTGATTACATCGTTGTTGGAGCCGGAAGCGCTGGCTGTGTTTTAGCCAACAGGCTCTCATCAGATCCCCGATACAACGTATTGCTGATTGATGCGGGAAGCAAAGACGACTATCTTTGGATTCACATCCCAGTTGGTTATTTGTATTGCATCAACAATCCCAAAACTGATTGGATGTTTAAAACCAAACCCCAGTCAGGACTTAATGATCGTAGTCTCATCTATCCTCGCGGAAAAGTATTGGGCGGCTCATCTTCGATCAACGGCATGATTTATATGCGCGGCCAAGCCCAAGACTATGATCAGTGGGCGCGCGCAACCGGTGATTCATCTTGGTCATGGGGGAATGTTTTACCCTACTTTAAAAAGATGGAAGACTATCACTCCGGCGCTTCAGAGTTCCATGGTGTTGGTGGCGAATGGCGTGTGGATAAGCAGCGCCTTAAGTGGAAAGTGCTGGATATCTTTAGGGGCGCAGCTGAGCAAGCCGGCATTCCCCCAGTCGATGACTTTAATCGAGGAAACAATTTCGGCTCTTCTTATTTTGATGTTTCTCAAAAAAACGGGTGGCGCTTGAATGCTTCCCAGGCATTCATCAAGCCCATCAGAAATCGCAAGAACCTGACGGTTCTAACGGGCGCAAATATTGATCGTTTGGTGTTCAATGAATCACGCTGCGAAGGTATTTCCTTCTCATACGATGGGCAGCAGCAAATTGCGATCGCAGAAAAAGAAGTTCTTTTATCTGCTGGCTCAATTGGTTCCGTGCAAATCCTTGAGCGCTCCGGTGTGGGCGACGAAAAAAGATTGCAGTCTTTGAATATCCCAGTTGTGAAACACTTGCCGGGCGTTGGCGAAAACCTACAAGATCACCTACAAATCAGATTGGTCTACAAAGTGAGTGGTTTAAAAACGCTGAATATGTTGGCATCGCGTTGGTGGGGAAAATTGTTAATTGGACTTCAATACGTTTTAACCAGAAGTGGCCCCATGTCGATGGCGCCCTCTCAGTTGGGGGCCTTTGCCCACTCATCAGCAGCTCATGATCGACCAAACATTCAGTACCACGTTCAACCTTTGTCTCTTGATAAGTTTGGCGATCCCTTGCACTCATTTAATGCGTTCACAGCAAGCGTTTGTAATCTACGACCAAGCTCAAGGGGCAGCGTTCACATTACTTCAAAAGATTTAAACGTAGCGCCCGATATCAACCCTAATTATTTGGCCTCCGATGAGGACAGGCAAGTTGCCTTAGATGCGCTTCGCTTTACAAGAACGATCATGCAGCAAAAAGCATTCAATGATTTTGAGGTCGAAGAATTTCGCCCGGGCCCAGCCCATCAATCCGATGATGAGCTGTTAAAGCAAGTTGGAGAGATTGCCACCACTATTTTCCATCCTGTGGGCACATGCAAAATGGGTAAAGTTGATGACCCTTCTGCAGTGGTTGATTCGGAGTTAAGGGTGATCGGCATTGAGAGATTGCGAGTTGTTGATGCAAGCGTTATGCCAACCATTACCTCGGGCAATACTGCTGCCCCCACAATGATGATTGCACAAAAAATAGCTGACAAGATTTTGGCCGATAACGAATAATGGAATTCGATCTTTTCCATTGGACGGCCCTACTGCTATTCATTGCTGCCTTTGGCGCTGGTTTCGTTGACTCCGTTGCTGGCGGTGGCGGCTTGATCCAGGTCCCCGCCTTGTTTGCCATTTACCCCAACGCAAATCCTGCAACTCTATTGGGTACAAATAAACTCGGATCTATTGGTGGAACGCTAATTGCAGCTAAAAGGTATTTAAAAGTTGTTAAGTTACCTTATTTTATTGTAATACCCGCAATCGTGGCAGCGTTCATTGGCTCCTTTTCTGGCGCAGCCGTGGTTAAAAGCATGTCTGCCGATGTATTTCGCGTGCTGTTGCCAATCATCTTGATTGGTTTATTGATTTACACCATCAAGCAGCCCTCCATGGGAATCGCCCATGCACCTGTAGTTGATGGTAGAAAAAAAATAGTACATGCCCTGCTTCTTGGCGGCACTGTCGGCTTTTATGATGGTTTCTTTGGCCCCGGAACTGGCAGTTTTTTACTGATTGGCTTCATTCGAATTTTTGGCTTTGACTTCTTGCATGCATCAGCCGCAACCAAGCTGGTGAATGTGGCCACGAACTTTGCCGCTCTTTTGTTGTTCGCCTCTTTTGGACATATTGCATGGCAAATTGGTTTTGCCATGATGGGCTTGAATATTGCCGGCAGCATCCTTGGGTCGCATTACGCCATGCGCCACGGAAATACATTCATTAGAAAGGTGTTTGTTGGGGTTGTTGCAGCATTGATTCTAAAGACGGTATTTGATGCCCTGCGTTACTTTAATATCTTGGCGTAGGCGCTCAAAAAGTTTCACGTGAAACACTCATAATTGGCCAAAACAATTGAGTCAAACAAGCGGGGGTGATATCATCGCCGCCCTAGGCAGGGTTTTCTATGGACTTTTCAGTTAAATATGATGTGATAGTTATTGGCGGGGGGCATGCTGGCTCAGAGGCCGCATTGGCTTCAGCCAGAATGGGTTGTCGCACCTTGCTTTTGACTCACAGCATTGAGACTTTGGGGGCGATGAGCTGTAACCCCTCTATTGGCGGCATTGGCAAAGGCCACCTTGTTAAAGAGATCGATGCCCTTGGTGGTGCAATGGCCGAAGTAACAGACTTGGCTGGAATCCAGTTCAGGATATTAAATTCTAGTAAGGGCCCTGCTGTGCGAGCGACCAGAGCCCAGGCAGATCGCGCTCTTTATAAGACTGCCATGCGCAGCAAATTAGAAAACCAAGAAAACCTGACTATTTTCCAGGCCGCAGTCGATGATTTGATTGTTCGTGACGACCAAGTATGTGGTGCCACAACGCAATTGGGCCTGAGCTTTTATGCTTCCCAGGTGGTTTTAACGGCCGGAACCTTTTTAGATGGAAAAATCCACGTTGGTTTAGATAACCACTCGGGCGGCCGTGCGGGCGACCCCGCCGCTATTAGACTATCTTCTAGATTAAAAGAATTGAAGCTACCGCAGGGGCGTTTAAAAACAGGCACCCCTCCAAGGATTGATGGGCGCACCATTAACTTTTCCGTGATGCAAGAGCAGCCGGGTGATTTAGACCCTTTGCCAGTCTTTTCTTATTTGGGCAGGCCGGAGTTTCATCCAAAGCAACTTCCATGTTGGATCAGCCATACCAATGAAAAAACCCACGAAATCATTCGTGGGGGACTTGATCGCTCACCAATGTATACAGGAGTGATTGAGGGCGTGGGTCCAAGATACTGCCCCTCCATTGAAGACAAGATACATCGATTTGCTGGCAAAGACAGCCATCAAATATTTTTGGAACCCGAGGGCTTAACAACCCATGAGTTCTATCCAAACGGTATTTCAACCAGCCTTCCCTTCGATGTTCAATGGAACTTGGTGAGAAGTATTCGTGGCCTTGAGAATGCGATGATTGTGCGCCCTGGCTATGCCATCGAATATGACTACTATGACCCAAGGGGCTTAAAGCCAAGCTTGGAGACTAAGGCTATTAAGGGACTGTTCTTTGCTGGCCAAATCAATGGCACAACCGGCTATGAAGAGGCGGCAGCTCAGGGTTTGTTGGCCGGTATCAACGCTGGATTGAGCGCCAAAGGCAAGGATGCGTGGTATCCAAAGCGCGACCAGGCCTATTTGGGCGTCTTAGTCGATGACTTGATCACCAAGGGCGTTCAAGAGCCCTATCGGATGTTCACCAGCCGCGCCGAGTATCGTTTAAGCCTCCGAGAAGACAATGCGGACGTCAGATTAACCGAGCAGGGTCGTGAGCTGGGTTTGGTCGATGATCGTCGCTGGGAGTTCTTCTGTAAAAAACGGGAGGCTGTTTCACGTGAAACACAGCGACTTAAATCCACTTGGGTGAGCCCAAAGCTGATTAATGCGGCAGAATCAGAGTTTTTGCTTGGCCAGGTCATTGCGCACGAATACAGTTTGGCCGAGCTATTAAAGCGACCAGGGATCACCTACGAAAACCTCACGACTTCATTTGACGGACGCTGGTCTGCCGAGCCACTTGATCAAGACGTTGTTTTGAGAGATCAAATTGCTGAGCAGGTTGAAATTGCGATTAAATATCAGGGCTATATCGATAGACAGGCCGCAGAAATTGCGCGTCATGCCTATCATGAAGAAATGGCCCTGCCCCCAGACATTAACTATTCAAAGGTTTTGGGCTTGACGATGGAAGTTCAGCAGAAGCTGAGCCTCAATAAGCCAAGCACCTTGGGTCAGGCCTCTAGGGTTTCTGGTGTGACGCCAGCCGCCATATCTTTGTTATTGATCCATTTAAAAAAGGGTTTGGGTCGACGCCCCAGTGTTGATTGATGGAAAAAGATTCACAACAAGCCCTGCTTATTCAACTAAGCGATGGCATCAGGGACCTTCATTTAAACCTTTCCGCAGAAACTATTCAGCGTTTATTGGACTATTTAATCGAATTTCAGCGTTGGAATAAAACCCATAATTTGTCCTCCATTCATGATTTAAATCAGTCGGTTACTTTGCATCTGTTGGATTCTTTGGCCGTGCTGCCCTACCTAGATAAACACGTCGAACAATTGCCAAAATCTGAAGACTTTTTTTCTATGGCTGATCTTGGTTCAGGCGGCGGTCTTCCTGGAATTCCTTTGGCCATCTGCCGCCCTGCTTGGAGGCTGCACCTGATGGAGGCAGTTCAGAAAAAAGCGGTGTTTTTACAGCACATCGTGACCAAGCTAAATTTGGACAATGTCAAAGTGCATGGCGCGCGAATCGAAGATGCTGCCCCAGCTCTTGCAGAATCTATAAGTTGTTGTATTTCAAGGGCTTTTTCAGAGTTTGGGAAGTTCATCACCCTGTCTGAGCCGATGCTTAAGAAAGATGGTTTGTTGTGGGCCATGAAAGCCCGCGCCCTGGATGAGGACCTAAAAACCATTCCAAACACATGGAAGATTGAAAACGATTATTTGTTCAGCGTCCCAGGGCTTGATGCTGAAAGAAGGCTGTATGAGTTGGCTCGCGTGAGAGAATTGAAAGCTTAATTAAAAGAAGACATTTATGGCAAAAATATTTTGTGTGGCAAACCAAAAAGGTGGTGTTGGCAAAACCACCACCACGGTTAATTTGGCCGCAAGCTTAGCAGCACAAAAGCAGCGAGTGTTGGTTGTTGATCTTGACCCACAAGGCAATGCCAGCATGGGTTCTGGCATTGATAAGATGGGCTTGCAGCAAAGCGTTTATCACGTCTTAATCGGCATGTCCGATGTTTTAACTGCAAGAGTTAAATCCGAAACAGGTGGATATGACGTGCTTCCAGCAAACCGAGAGCTTGCTGGTGCCGAAGTTGAATTGGTTGAGTTTGATCAGCGCGAAGAAAGACTCAAAAATGCTCTAGCGCCAGTGCTCAATGACTATGACTTTATCTTGATTGATTGTCCCCCTGCACTTTCATTGCTAACCCTGAACGGCTTGTGTGCTGCCAATGGTGTGATTGTGCCGATGCAGTGCGAGTACTTCGCCCTAGAAGGCTTGTCAGACCTGGTTAACACCATCAAACAAGTGCACGCTAACCTCAATCCAAATTTAACCATCATTGGTTTATTGCGAGTGATGTTTGACCCAAGAACGACCTTGCAGCAACAGGTTTCCGACCAGCTGACGGATCACTTCGGAGATAAAGTTTTTAACACCATCATTCCAAGGAATGTTCGCTTGGCTGAAGCCCCTTCATATGGGATGCCAGGTGTGACATTTGATAAAGCTTCACGTGGCGCGCAAGCGTATATGCAATTTGGCACAGAGATGATTCAGCGCATAAAAACAATGTAATAGATAAGAAAAAGAAAAGAAAACAATATGACAACTATCAAGAAAAAGGGCTTGGGGCGCGGCTTAGAGGCGCTCTTGGGGGCCAACGATAAAAGTAATGCCAATGCTGGTGTTGCGATGCTTCAGCTCAATCAGCTTCAGGCTGGAAAGTACCAGCCACGCAAAAACATGGTGGATGCATCACTACAAGAGTTATCCGAAAGCATTAAAGAGCAAGGCATCATGCAACCCCTGTTGGTGAGAAGTGTGGCACCTGGTAAATACGAAATCATTGCCGGAGAACGCAGATTTCGTGCGGCCACGATGGCGGGCCTCAAAGAGGTGCCGGTATTGATTAAAGAGGCCAATGATCAGGCCACGGCTGCAATGGCCTTGATTGAAAACATGCAAAGGGAGGACCTGAACGCCCTGGAAGAGGCAAATGGCCTTTCTCGACTGATTGAAGAGTTTGGCTACACCCACGAAAAGGCGGCGCAGGCCGTTGGAAAGTCTCGCAGCGCGGTTTCTAACCTATTGAGATTGATGCAATTGGCAAAGCCGGTTCAGTTGATGCTTGCCAAGGGTGACATAGACATGGGGCATGCGCGGGCCCTTTTGCCGCTTGAGGCTGCTGCGCAAGTAAGCCTTGCCCAAAAAATCATGATTCAGAAGCTTTCGGTGCGTGAGGCCGAACAAATGGCCACCAAATTGGTTTTAAATAAAACCGCAGCCAGCCCCTCTAAGAAGGCAAAAATCAAAGCTGATCCAGATTTAAGGCAGCTTCAAGAGAGGCTATCGGACCAGCTGAATTTAGCGGTTGAAATCAAGCAAAAAAGGCGCGGCGGAGAAATTAGCATTAAATTTAGCCAGTTTGATGAATTAGACGGTTTCTTAAAGCGTCTAGGCGTCGAGTAAATGTGAATTTTTTATGAATAGCATTGACCCGAAGCCCACAGATTCTGTAAAATCTCGAGGCTTTGTACCTGGAGTTGTGCAAAAAGCTGAAATTGATAAAAATGCTATTTGGGACAATGAGTTAGATAATTCTGAAGAGTTATCGAAACCATTGACAAGAGCCGAACTAGAGGTAATTTTGGGTTCGGAGGCTCTTAAGCCTAGCAAAATTTCAGTGAAGCGGTTATTTGCTCTCCAGGCGCTAGTAACAGTGCTCTCCAGTTTGGCTTGGGCGTGGTCAGTAAAGGGTAAGCCGCTTGGCTTAGACTCTTCGGCCATATCCTCATTGCTAGGGGGTCTTATAGCAATCATCCCTGCGGGGTTGTTCGCCATAAGGGCAAAGCTGCTAGCAACTAGAGCTGTAGGAGCAAAGGTTGCAGGATCATCGGTAATGGGTCTTGTAACGGGGGAATTGATAAAAATCATTGCAACTGTTGCAATGTTTTTTTTGGTAATAGTTTTTTATCCAGGATTGGATTGGTTACCGCTGTTGTTGACTTATGTGCTGGCGCTGAAGTGTTATTTGCTGGCGTGGTTTTTTAAGTGAGCAAGCGGTTTGACAAGGACAGAGGGAAGTAACAATGGCGACTGAAGCTGGCAAAAGCTACACACCTACCGAATATATTGCAGGGCATTTGCAAAACTTAAATACATTGCAAGCAAAGCAAGAGGCCATCGTTGATTTTTCAGTTGTTAACTTGGATACGGTTTTTTGGTCTTTGACGATGGGTTTGATTGTTGTGGGCTTTTTGCTCATGGCTGCTCGTCGCGCAACCGCTGGTGTGCCGGGCCGATTCCAGGCATTGGTTGAGTTGTTGGTAGAGATGGCTGAAAGCCAATCAAAGAGCATTGTTCATGGCGATCGTTCTTACATCGCCCCATTAGCAATGTTTGTTTTCTGCTGGATCATCTTGTTGAATGCGCTTGATTTGGTTCCGGTAGACTGGATTCATGGCGTTAATGGACTCTTGGGAATCTTTGGAAATATCCACGTTCCTCACCATAAGCTTGTGCCAACGACTGATTTGAACGGTACGCTTGGTTTATCAATGTCAGTTTTAGTTTTGATGATTTTTTATAGCTTCAAAGCAAAAGGTGCGGGCGGTTTTGTGCACGAGTTACTATCTGCACCATTCGGCGCCAAGTGGTATTTGGCACCATTCAATTTGGTTTTGAACATCATCGAATTTATTGCCAAAGCAGTTTCATTGGGTATGCGATTGTTTGGCAACATGTATGCAGGCGAATTGGTCTTTTTGCTGATCGCCCTGTTAGGCGGCATCTGGCATTTTGGTGTCGACTTATCGTTCCTAGGTTTTGTGGGCCATGTGATTGCAGGTTCCGCTTGGGCGATTTTCCATATTTTGGTGATTTTGTTGCAGGCCTTCATTTTCATGATGTTGACCTTGGTTTACATCGGGCAAGCACATAGCCACCACTAATTTTTTTACTAACTGTTTTTTTATTTAGGAGTCAACATGCAAGAATTTCTAGCCCACATCCAAGGTTTAACAGCAATCGGTATCGGCATCATCATCGGCTTAGGCGCGATCGGTGCTTGTTTGGGTATCGCATTGATGGGTGGTAAATATATTGAAGCATGTGCACGTCAACCTGAGTTGATGGAGCCATTGCAAACTAAGATGTTCTTGTTGGCTGGTTTGATCGACGCTGCGTTCTTGATCGGTGTTGGTGTTGCGATGTTGTTTGCTTTCGCAAACCCATTGCTTGCTGTAATCAAGTAATAGGCGTAGTTATTGACGGGCGCAATTTGAGCGCCCGTGGATATTTGTCATTGTGACCGAAAGGAACTAAACGTGAACCTAAACGCGACGCTATTCGCGCAGATGGTCGTCTTCTTTATTTTGTGGTGGGTTGTAGCCAAATTTGTTTGGCCACCATTGGTAAAGGCATTGGACGAGCGAGCCACAAAAGTGGCCGATGGTTTGGCTGCCGCTGAGCGCGGTAAGGCTGATCTTGAGTCTGCAAAAAAACGTGCTGAACAAGCATTGTCAGAGGCTCGCAATGAAGGCACTCAGCGTATTGCTGATGCTGAAAAGCGCGCACAATTATCAGCTGAAGAAATTAAAGCAAATGCTCAAGCAGAAGCCGCTCGCATCATTGCTCAAGCCAAAGCTGAAGCAGAACAACAGGTAACTCGTGCAAGAGATGCCTTGCGCACAGAAGTAGCCGCATTGGCGGTGAAGGGTGCAGAGCAAATTTTGCGTCGTGAAGTTGATGCAAAAGCACACGCTGGTTTATTAGATCAGCTTAAGGCAGAGCTTTAATATGGCAGACTTAGCTACTATTGCCCGCCCTTATGCTGAGGCTCTTTTTAGAAGTGCAAAGCCTGCAGATTTATCTGCTTGGGCAGAGCAGCTAGAAGAGTTGGCACAAATTGCTAGCAATCCAGACTTGCTAGAAGTGGCCAATAATCCAAAGTTGGCTACAGCAGAGTTGCTACAAATTTTGTTGAGTGGCGTTAAAACAAAGCCAGCAGACGTTGTTAAGAATTTTGTAGAACTATTAACGCAAAATCATCGTCTACTAGCGTTGCCAGAAATTGCTGCTCAATTTACAGCTTTGAAAAATGCTCAAGAAGGTGCTGCAGAAGTTTTGATCACAAGCGCGTTCCCGCTGCAAGGCGAAGAATTAAAAAGCTTGTTATCAACATTGAAGAAGCGCTTTGGTGGAAGAGAGCTACGTCCTACAGTAAATGTAGACCCAGAATTGATTGGCGGAGTGTGCGTACAAGTTGGTGATGAGGTGTTAGACACTTCAGTTAAAGCCCGCTTGGTATCGATGCAAACCGCTCTTAGCGCATAACCGAATAAGATCCCAGGAGTAAGCAAATGCAACTCAACCCATCAGAGATCAGTGAACTGATCAAGAGCCGAATCAGCGGTGTAGGCGTAGGCGCCGAAGTCCGTAACCAAGGCACAGTAATTTCAGTAACAGACGGTATTTGTCGTGTTCATGGCCTGTCAGGCGTGATGCAGGGTGAAATGCTTGAGTTCCCAAACAACACACTTGGTCTTGCGCTTAACTTAGAGCGTGATTCAGTCGGTGCAGTTATTTTGGGTGAATACGAGCACATCAGTGAAGGCGACCCAGTTAAATGTACCGGCCGTATTCTTGAGGTTCCAGTAGGTCCAGAATTATTGGGTCGCGTTGTTAATGCTTTGGGCCAGCCAATTGATGGCAAGGGTCCAGTGAACGCAAAAATGACAGACTTTATTGAGAAGGTTGCTCCTGGCGTTATTGATCGCCAGTCAGTTAGCCAGCCTCTTCAAACAGGTTTGAAGTCAATTGACGCGATGGTACCAATTGGTCGCGGTCAGCGTGAGTTGATCATTGGCGACCGTCAGACTGGTAAAACAGCCGTTGCTGTAGACGCCATCATCAATCAAAAAGGTAAAGGCATTCGTTGCGTTTATGTGGCGATTGGTCAAAAAGCTTCTACGATTGCAAACGTATTGCGCAAGTTAGAAGAAAACGGCGCAATGGAGTACACAGTGATTGTTGCTGCAACAGCATCTGACTCTGCAGCGATGCAGTATTTGTCAGCCTACGCTGGTTGCACAATGGGTGAGTACTTCCGCGATCGCGGCGAAGATGCTTTGATTGTTTATGATGACTTGACCAAGCAAGCGGTTGCTTATCGTCAAGTATCACTATTGTTGCGTCGCCCACCAGGACGTGAAGCTTATCCTGGCGACGTATTCTATTTGCACTCACGTTTGCTTGAGCGTGCTGCTCGCGTAAACGAAGTGTATGTTGAGAAATTCACCAACGGTGCAGTTAAAGGTAAAACAGGTTCATTGACCTCATTGCCAATCATTGAAACTCAAGCGGGTGACGTTTCTGCTTTCGTTCCAACCAACGTGATTTCTATTACTGACGGCCAAATCTTCTTGGAAACAGACTTGTTTAACGCGGGCGTACGTCCAGCGATTAACGCGGGTATTTCTGTTTCACGTGTGGGTGGTGCTGCTCAAACTAAAGTTATTAAGAAATTGTCTGGCGGTATTCGTACAGACTTAGCTCAGTATCGTGAATTAGCAGCGTTTGCTCAGTTTGCTTCAGATTTGGACGAAGCAACACGCAAGCAGTTGGAGCGCGGTCGTCGCGTTACTGAATTACTTAAGCAAGCTCAATACCAGCCACAGCAAGTTTGGCAGTTGGCAGCATCATTGTATGCAGCCAACAACGGCTTCTTGGATGACTTGGATGTGAAACATGTTTTGGCCTTCGAAAAAGGTTTGCATGAGCATCTAAAGAGCAAGTTTGCTGATTTGATCGGCCGTATTGAAGACACTAAGGATCTCTCGAAGGAAGACGAAGCTGCATTGCGCGCTGCGATCGAGGACTTTAAACGTTCGGCTTCTTTCTAAGAAGTAAGGAGAGCCGATATGGCCGGAACAAAAGAGATACGGACAAAGATCAAGAGCGTACAAAATACGCGCAAGATCACTAAGGCGATGGAAATGGTCGCCGCATCTAAGATGCGGCGAGCTCAAGAGCGCATGCGCAATGCACGTCCTTACTCAGAAAAAGTAAGAAATATTGCAGCGAACTTGGGTAAAGCAAATCCAGAATACCGCCCTGCTTATTTGGTTGAGCGCGAAGTTAAAAATGCTGGTGTGATTGTTGTGACAACTGACAAGGGTCTTTGCGGTGGTATGAATACCAACGTGTTAAGAGCTTTGACGAATACCATGAAAGAGTTGGACTCTAAAGGTATTTCATTGTCATGCACCCCGATTGGCATGAAGGGCTTTCAGTTCTTAAATAGGATCAAGGCGAAGGTTGTTTCTCATGTAACTCAAATGGGCGACACTCCGCACTTAGAAAAACTCATTGGCGCAATCAAAGTTCAATTGGATGCGTATGAAAACGGTGAAGTAGACGCAGTTTATTTGGCGTATACAAAATTCGTGAACACAATGAAGCAAGAGCCAGTTGTTGAAAAACTATTGCCTCTTTCAGATGAAAAATTAACACAAACAGCTGAAGAAGCTCGTGAGTA
>CALMBU010000086.1 GCA_937863045.1 uncultured Polynucleobacter sp.
CTGGTTTGTTGGTCGACGTGGCAGTGACCGTTGGTCAAAAAGTTGAAGCAGGCCAGCGCTTAGCTGCCATCGAAGCGATGAAGATGGAAAACGTCTTGGTCGCCACTCAAGATGGCGTGGTCGCTGCAGTGATGGCTGCCAAAGGTGAGAGTCTTGCAGTTGACCAAGAAATTTTGAGATTCGAGTGAGCCAAGAGATGACTAAACCATTCAAAATCTTGGGCATTCAACAAGTGGCTATTGGTGGCCCTGACAAGAACAAACTAAAAACCCTGTGGGTTGATATGTTTGGTCTAGAAGTGACCGGCACATTTAAATCAGAACGTGAAAACGTTGATGAAGATATTTGTGCCATGGGTAAGGGTGTTCACAAGGTGGAAGTGGATTTGATGCAACCCATCGATCCAGAAAAGAAACCTGCTGTGCACACAACCCCACTCAATCACATTGGTCTGTGGGTCGATAACTTGCCAGTCGCGGTTGAATGGTTGACAGCCAATGGCGTGAGATTTGCACCGGGGGGCATTCGAAAAGGTGCGGCAGGCTATGACATCACTTTTTTACATCCCAAAGGCAACGAAGAGTTTCCAATCGGTGGTGAGGGTGTTTTGATTGAATTGGTTCAGGCGCCACCTGAGGTGATTCAAGCTTTGAGCTAAAGTAAGCCCAAAGTACCATCGGCAAAGTACCGAAAAGTACCGAAAAGTATCGAAAAGTACCGATAATAAAAAACCGCCTAATCAGGCGGTTTTTTTATTGAATGCTTGTAATTATTTGTCTAGGTTTCTACTTATTTTTATAAATTTGATCATGCGTAGGCTTGCATATAGCTTAGACCCTTGCGCCATTCTGCAAAAGCGGCCAGCTTGGGTGGCAACTCTTTAATCTTACCGATCAAGAGTAAGCCCTTGTTTTTATTCAATTCTTTACACAAAACAAGAAATTCATCATCAGATAAATGGTTAAAACCGTATCTCACAAAAGGCTCCTATAAAAGTGTCCTTATGCCATTAACGCGTGAGTTTTGGGTTTGGTTGACCTTTAATCAACAAAATCATCATTTATTCAAAAACCCTTTTGGGACATTTTTTCCTTCAAAAGGCATAATGTTGGTTTTGCACGAAAAAGCATTACGTACTTATAACCATAACTATTTGTTTTACAGGAGTTTTTTATGTCTAACTTGCCACAAGGCATGGCCATCAGTGCCGAAGTAACCCCAGAATTTGCAACGATTTTGACACCTGAAGCTTTGGCTTTGGTTGCCAAACTTCACCGCGCTTTTGAACCACGTCGTCAAGAACTCCTTAAGGTACGTGTAGAGCGCACCAAGCGTTTAGATGCTGGCGAAAAACCTGACTTTTTGGCAGAGACAAAACACATCCGCGAAGGTGACTGGAAAGTGGCTGCAATTCCAGCAGCATTGCAGTGCCGTCGCGTTGAGATCACTGGCCCAGTAGACGCCAAAATGGTGATCAATGCCTTTAACTCAGGCGCAGACTCTTACATGACTGACTTTGAAGATTCAAACAGCCCAAGCTGGACGAATCAGATCCAAGGTCAAATCAATATGAAAAAAGCGATTCGTCGCGAACTAAGCCTTGAGCAAAACGGCAAGAGCTACAAGTTGAATGACAAGATTGCTACATTGCAAGTTCGCCCACGTGGTTGGCACTTGGATGAAAAGCATGTGACTGTTGATGGTCAACGTGTATCAGGCGGTATCTTTGATTTTGCTTTGTTCTTCTTCCACAACGCTAAAGAACAGTTGGCACGTGGCGCAGGCCCTTATTTCTACTTGCCAAAAATGGAAAGCCACTTAGAAGCACGTTTGTGGAATGACATTTTCTGCATGACTCAAGACGAATTAGGTTTCCCACGTGGCACGATCAAAGCCACTGTGTTGATCGAAACCATTTTGGCTGCTTTTGAAATGGAAGAAATTCTTTATGAATTGCGTGAGCACAGCGCCGGTTTGAACGCTGGTCGTTGGGACTACATCTTCTCTTGCATCAAGAAATTCAAAGTAGACAAAAACTTCTGTTTGGCCGATCGTGCAAAAGTGACCATGACTGCTCCATTCATGCGCGCTTATGCTCTATTGCTATTGAAGACATGTCACAAGCGTGGCGCACCAGCGATGGGCGGCATGAGTGCATTGATTCCAATCAAGAACGATCCAGAGAAAAACGCCATTGCTATGCAAGGCATCATCAATGACAAAAAGCGTGATGCGACTGATGGCTACGACGGTGGTTGGGTTGCTCACCCAGGTCTTGTTGAAGCTTCTATGGCTGAGTTCAAAGCAGTATTGGGCGATCGTCCAAACCAATTTGACAAGCAAAAACCTGAAGTGAATGTAACGGCTGCTGACTTGTTGAACTTCCAACCAGAAACACCGATCACTGAAGCTGGTTTGCGCATGAACATCAACGTGGGTATTCATTACCTAGGCGCTTGGTTAGCGGGCAACGGTTGCGTACCAATCCATAACTTGATGGAAGATGCTGCTACTGCAGAGATCAGCCGTTCACAAGTATGGCAGTGGATCCGTTCACCAAAAGGTGTTTTGGATGACGGCAGAAAAGTCACCGTTGAATTGGTTCGTCAATTGATCGCTGAAGAATTGCCAAAAGTTAAAGCCAGTGGTGCAACAGGTCTTTGGGATCGCGCTGCTGAGATTTTTGACACAATGAGTACTGGCGAGAAGTTCGAAGAATTCTTGACATTGCCTTTGTACGAGGAAATCTAATTGACGATACTGGCCATCGACACCTCGACACAGTGGTGTTCAGTGGCCTTGGTCAACCCACAAGGGGGCTCGGGTCAACCGCAGTCCCCTTTGTCTTCCAAAGACCTTATTCGACACGAGAACCTCGGACCTGAATCAAGCCAACATGCCTTGGATTGGGTTGAGGCGCTTTTAGAAGAAGCTCAACTCAGCTTCAGAGATTTAACAGCGATTGCGGTTGGCATTGGTCCAGGAGCTTTCACGGGCATCAGGATTGGTGTGGGCATCGGCCAAGGCATGGCCTTTGCTGCTGATCTGCCATGTTTGCCCATCGTTTGTTTAGATGCGGTGGCATTAGAAGGCATTCGCCAGTTAAGACTCAAAGAAAACGACACAGTGATTGCAGCCGTTGATGCACGCATGAGTGAAGTCTATTGGGCGCGCTATATTGTGCAAGCCAATGGTTTGCCAGAGCGTCAAGACGATGTTTATCTCTCAGCGCCCAAAGACATTGAAGTACCAGACACACCGTTTGCTTTGGTAGGTAATGCGGTTACTGCTTATCCAGAAGACATGTTAGCGATCAGGCAGCAAGCCATGGCGATTGATGAAACAGCTGTGCCTCATGCCAGATCAATCGCTCAATTGGGTTTTGATGCTTTAGAAAAAGGCCTGCAAGTCAGCGCTGCAGAACTGCAACCCATTTATGTGCGTGACAAAGTGGCACAAACAATTGCTGAGCGCGAGCATGAAAAATCACAACAAGAGAAATCTTAAAAGGCACTAAGTCTAGTCATGGATCTGCGTCTTTTACCGATGGCCTTGCGTGACTTAACTGAAGTCATGGAGATCGAGCAACAAAGCCATGTTTCACCATGGACCTTGGGTAATTTCACAGACTCGCTTGAGGCGGGCTACTGGGCTTATTGTTTACGCCAATTGGCAAACGATGATGAAGAGCGAGATCCATTATTGGGATACTGCGTTTTATTACCTGCATTGGATGAGTTGCAACTCCTCAACATCACAGTTCATCCTTCCTATAAAAGACAAGGTCTGGCCAAGAAAATCATGAAAGTCATCGAAGATGCTGCCCAGTCAAAATCATTTCAAGATATTTTCTTGGAAGTCAGGGTCAGCAATACTCCAGCGATTGCTTTGTATGAAAGTTTTGCTTATCAAGAAATTGGCATCAGAAAGGATTACTATCCTTTAAAAGATGGTGGTCGTGAAGATGCCAAAGTCATGAAAAAAGTATTGCACGCACCATCCAACTGAGCAATGACAGAGAGAACATAAAAAGACGATGAGTCAAAACGATTATTTAAATGAGATGGGCATCAGTACCTGGGTGGTTAGGAGCGCGGGCGAGGGTGAGCCGAGTTCTTCAAAAGCCAAACAAGAAATCAAACAAGAAACATCGCAAGCAGAGAGCTATCAAGAACCTCAATCAGGAGATCAAGAGATTGTCTGGACCTTTGTGGTCGATCAATTGTCAGGCGATGCCGCTTTACTGTTTGACAAAATCTTGGCCTCATTGATGTTGAGTAGAAACACCATTCAATTGCTCAGCAGTAAAGAAGCTTTGGCTGGGAAAGTAAGCGGCCAAGTGGTGATTGCCATGGGTTCACAGATGGGCCGAGCTTTATTAAAAATGGACGATGGCTTTGAAGAGTTAAGAGGTGCGGTGCACTCTTTAGAGCAAGCAGAAGATGAATTGCCAGTGGTTTTAACTTATCACCCAGAGCACTTATTGAGTAAGCCGAGTGATAAAGCAAAGACTTGGCAAGACCTTCTCTTGGCGCGCTCTTTGATTTAAGACCTACAAGGCTTAATCTTGCCTTAATGCGGTCTTACTGCAGTCTTAGAAGGATGCTTGTGCTCGCCAATCAAATGCAGTGAATCATATTCAGCTTGATTGCGTTTGTGCCAACGCATGATCTGAATCATCACCAAAGCCACAAAGCTACCAAACATCACGATCACAATCGAGATAGGCACATCCCACCAGATCAGCAAGGCATACAAGCAAAGCATGCTCAGAACCGAGAGATTCTCATTGAAGTTTTGAACGGCAATCGAGTGTCCAGCTGATAACAAGACGTGACCACGGTGCTGTAAAAGCGCATTCATTGGAACCACGAAGTAACCAGCCAACCAACCGATCGTGATCAAAAATACATAAGCAATCAAAAGGTAGAGCGGAATCGTGAATAAGCCTAAATTAATCATCACATCTGGCAACAAGTCACGGTTATAGATCGACATGCCCATCACCAAAACGCCCATCATCACGCCATAAATCAAAACATTCAGCGACTTCTTCAGTGGAATGCGTGAGGCTGCCCAAATCGAACCGCCGGCCACACCAAAAGCCACCACGGCTTGCAAGATGGCGCCTTGCGACAAGCTCATGCCCAAAGCAGACTCAGCCCACTTCAGAACGATGAACTGTAAAGTCGCACCCGCACCCCAAAAGAGTGTTGTCACAGATAAAGAAATTTGACCCAAGCGATCTTTCCACAAAGTATCGAAGCAGTGCTTGAAATCTTTAATAAGACGGATTGGACTGGTTTCTTGCTGTGGGTATCTGGCGCCTGTGTCAGGAATCCTCAAGTTAAATCCAGCAGCGATCAAATAGATAAAGGCAATCACGCAAATGGCAGCTTCAGGGGGTGTATTGACGCCTGTATCCAAAAAGGGAAGGTCCAGACCTAGAAGAGCCAAAGAAACTTTATTGGAGATCAAGGCGCCACCCAACACCGTGCCCAAAATAATCGAACTCACTGTTAAGCCTTCAATCCAACCATTGGCGACCACCAGCTTTTCAGCGGGAAGTAATTCGGTCAAAATACCGTATTTGGCAGGTGAATAAGCGGCTGCACCAAAACCCACAATGGCATAGGCAGCCAAAGGGTGTAGAGTGAAGAGCATGGCCATACAACCAACAATTTTGATGGTGTTGGTCCAAAACATCACATTGCCCTTGGGGCGTGAGTCAGCAAAGGCGCCAACAAAGGCGGCCAGTAATACGTAGGAAAGAACGAAGAAAAGTTTTAGGAGCGGGGTCATCCAGGCTGGAGCCTGGAGTTGGTATAACAACGCAATGGCGGCAATTAAGAGCGCATTGTCGGCGAGCGACGAAAAAAATTGCGCCGCCATAATTGTGTAAAAACCTGGTTTCATTCGTACAATTCAGTTATGAAGTGCCATTAAAACACGAAAGTGAGATTTTTCTGTCAAGACCGATATATGCCCATATTCACACTGATGCCTTAAGTCATAATCTTGAGCGCATCAGACAGCTCGTGCCTGGTTCAAAGGTTTGGTCTGTGGTTAAAGCCAATGCCTATGGCCATGGTTTGGAGTCAACTTTAAAAGGCTTGGCCCTCACAGATGGCTTTGCTTTATTAGATTTGATCGAAGCTAAAACCTTGAGAGAAAAAGGTTGGACAGGGCCTATTTTGTTGTTAGAAGGCTTGTTTGCTCAAGAAGATATCTTCACAGCCACAGACTTGCAATGCGACTGTGTGGTTCATGACTTCAACCAAATTGATTGGCTAGAGGCCTTGAGTGAAGCTCGTTCATCTGCACGCTTACCTAATATCTTCCTGAAGATGAACACGGGCATGAACCGCTTGGGTTTTACCCCAGCCCAATACCGAGAGGCCTATCACCGCTTACATGCGGCGGGTTATGAGTTAAATCATATGACCCATTTTGCGAATGCCGATTACGTCGATAGAACACCCACCGTTGATCAGCAAGCCGAGTTGTTTAATCAAACCAGAGAGGGCTTGGCAGGCGCCACATCTTTATCTAACTCAGCAGCTATCTTGTGGCATCACCATGTCATTTACTCTGACTGGGTAAGACCGGGCATCATGCTTTACGGAGCATCACCATCGGGTCGTTATGAAGATATCCAAGAGGCTCGCCTACAGCCTGCCATGTCTTTGCATTCGGAAGTGATCGCGACTCAAAACCTTGAGGCAGGTGATTCGATTGGCTATGGATCGAGGTATCGCACCGACGTACCGATTCGGATTGCCATCATCGCCTGTGGTTATGCTGATGGTTATCCAAGGCATGCCCCAGATGGCACACCGGTATGGGTGGCGGGTGCTAAAGGATTGAGCAGCGGCAAAGTTTGTTTGATGACAGGGCAAGTATCAATGGACATGATCACAGTGGATGTGACAGACATGCCGCATGTACAAGTAGGTACCCAAGTTGAACTGTGGGGCAAGCATTTGCCCGTCGATAAAGTTGCTCAGGCAGCAGGCACGATTGGATATGAGCTTTTGTGCGCTGTTGCTCCTAGAGTTCGACGTCA
>CALMBU010000087.1 GCA_937863045.1 uncultured Polynucleobacter sp.
CTACACAGAGTAGATCGTCGGCAGCGTCAGATGTGTATAAGAGACAGGGACCATAGATGCCCTTCACACCCGATTCGTACAAGAACTCATAGTCTTGTCGTGGAATCACGCCACCCACAAACACGATGATGTCATCAGCGCCCTGCTTTTTAAGTTCTTGAATGATGGCCGGCACCAAGGTTTTATGTCCTGCTGCCAAAGTAGAAATGCCCACTGCATGCACATCGTTTTCGATGGCCTGGCGCGCGCACTCTTCAGGCGTTTGGAACAAAGGTCCCATATCCACGTCAAAGCCTAAATCTGCAAAAGCTGTGGCCACCACTTTGGCGCCACGGTCATGGCCGTCTTGACCCAGTTTGGCAATCATCACACGCGGGTGACGCCCTTGATCTTTAGCAAATTGAGCGATTTCTATTTTTAATTTTTCCCAGCCTTCTGCTGAGTCATAAGCAGCTGCATACACACCAGTCACCTTTTGAGTATCGGCGCGATGGCGCCCGTAAACTTTTTCCAATGCATCAGAAATTTCACCGACTGTGGCACGCAAACGAATCGCTTCAATTGCCAAAGCCAATAAATTACCAGTGTTGTTTTCTGCTGCGGCCGTCAGTGCATCCAAGGCTGCCTGCACTTTTTTACTGTCACGCTTTGCTCTAACATCTTTTAAGCGAGCAATTTGTGAATCACGAACCTTGTTGTTATCAATGTCCAAAATATCAATTGGATCTTCTTTGCCCAACTTGTATTTGTTAACACCAACAA
The DNA here is from genome assembly GCA_937863045.1 of uncultured Polynucleobacter sp. GTDB lineage: Bacteria > Pseudomonadota > Gammaproteobacteria > Burkholderiales > Burkholderiaceae > Polynucleobacter. Next base: position 763 of record CALMBU010000087.1, read on the forward strand.
TCACATCTTTGCCAGAATCGATACAAGCTTGCTTTTCAGCAGCGGCTGCTTCGATTTTGAGTTTGGCCCAACCACTTTCAACCGCCTTGGTCATGCCACCCATGCCTTCAACTTCTTGAATGATGTCCCAGGCTTTGTCAGCCATGTCTTGCGTGAGCTTTTCCATCATGTAAGAACCAGCCCAAGGGTCGATCACATTCGTGATGTGAGTTTCTTCTTGGATGATCAACTGAGTGTTGCGCGCAATGCGTGATGAGAACTCGGTTGGCAAGGCAATCGCTTCATCAAATGAATTGGTGTGCAGCGACTGTGTACCACCGAATACACCGGCCATCGCTTCAATCGTGGTTCTGACCACGTTGTTGTAGGGATCTTGCTCTGTGAGTGACCAGCCTGATGTTTGGCAGTGGGTTCTTAGCATCAATGATTTAGGGTTCTTGGGATTGAACTCTTTCATCACGCGCCACCACAACAAACGGGCTGCTCGTAACTTAGCGACTTCAAGGTAGAAGTTCATGCCAATGGCAAAGAAGAACGATAGACGTCCAGCAAAACCATCCACATCCAAGCCTTTGCTCAAGGCAGTTTTGACGTACTCTTTACCATCAGCGATCGTGAAAGCTAATTCCAAAGCTTGGTTCGCACCCGCTTCTTGAATGTGATACCCAGAGATAGATATTGAATTGAACTTGGGCATCTTTTGAGAGGTGTACTCAATGATGTCGCCAATGATGCGCATTGATGGCTCTGGTGGGTAGATATAAGTATTGCGCACCATGAACTCTTTCAAAATATCATTTTGAATGGTTCCTGATAG
>CALMBU010000088.1 GCA_937863045.1 uncultured Polynucleobacter sp.
CCTTTGAAAAAGCCGGTATTTTTCGCACTGACACACCTGCGATCTGCGCAGACCCTGTGCCACCGCAATCATTGATTGATCATGCTGGATCGATTGGTGCTGATTTGTGGTTAATGGGTAAAGACTATAACTTTCAGGGTGATAAACAGCAGTGGGGTTGGGCAGGGCGCGGTAAGCGCTTTTCAGGCTTGGGTTATCCAGCCTTGCGTGGCGCCAATCAATTACTTAATGCCAGCGCTGTGATTGCAGCATTGATCGCTGTCAGAGGGCGTTTGCCCGTGGGCGCACAAGAAATCAGGAACGGCATGGCTTGGGTTGAGCTGCCAGGGCGTTTTCAGGTTCTGCCTGGGCAGCCCACCATCATTTTAGATGTGGCTCACAATCCTCATGCCAGCGCCGCCCTTGCGCAAAACCTCGAAAACATGGCCTACCATCCCTACACGATCGCGGTCTTTGGCGCCATGGCCGACAAAGACATTGATGGGGTCTTAAAACCCATGATGGATAAGATCGATTTTTGGTATTTGTGCGATTTACCGACCCCTCGCGCGGCTTCGGCCGAATCTCTGGCGGCGCGCTTGAGATCCCTGGGTTTCAAAGAAGGCGCAGACTCTGGGATAGAGGTTTTCTCAAGTCCTGCTTTGGCCTATGAATCAGCCTTAAAAAAGGCGGGTGAGGGTGATAGAATATCGGTATTCGGATCCTTTTACACCGTTGCTGGAGTTCTGGCCTACCGAAATGCAAAAGCTCATTAACCATGACACAACTTTGAACCTATAACTTAGCTGATGCGCCTACCCTTCCTTAACCGCCCAAGTAGCAAAAACAACACGCCCGTTGAGGATGGTCTAACAGAAGACCCAGAGCGTCAAAAAGCCAGACATCGATTGATTGGCGCAGTATTTTTAGTGACTGTTGCGGTCGCCGGTTTACCCATCATTTTTGACTCTAAGCCAAAACAATACAACAACGACATTGCCATCCAAATTATTCAGCCTGGGGCAAAAGACGAGAAAAAAGTTGAAGAAGCTAAAGCTGCTGATTCAACGGCACCAGCAGCGCCTGTGACAGCCACAGAGAATAAAGACGCTAAAGAATCTAAAGAAGTAAAAAAAGAAGAAGCCAAAACTGATAAGCCGACATCGGTTGCCAAGTCATTGGATAAAGGCGAAGAAGTTCTATCGATTCTTGAGAATCGCAGCCCAGCAACTCCTGCAGCTGCAAATCTAGCAGTCAATCCAAATGGCAGGTTCATTGTTCAAATCGGCGCTTTCTCTTCAGAAGAGCGCGTTAAGAATTGGCAGAAAAAACTAACAGAACAAAAAGTCAGCAGCTACATTGAAATCAGAACCAATAAAGAGGGCGTCAAACTACATCTTTTAAGATCTGGCCCTTACGAAGATAAAGCCACTGCTGAAGCTGCTGAGAAAAAAATCAAATACGTTGGTTTGAGTCCTAAAATTATTGAGCAAAAGCCACAGTGATCAAGGGATCTGAGCAGCCATGAACCTTCACTTCACCGTTGTTGATATAGCATTTTTTGCAGTACTCGCGATTTCAGCACTGTTAGGTATATGGCGTGGCTTGATCAGAGAAGTTTTTGCTTTGATTGCCTGGGTCGCTGCTGCTTGGATTTCTTATCACTATGCCACTTGGTTGGCCAAAGAGTGGTTGAGCGGTGTGCCAGGTGGCGAGATGACTCAGTTGGCCCTTGGTTTTGTGATTTTGTTCATTGTGACGATGATCATTTGCGCATTGATTGGACGTTTTTTGGCGAAGATCATGCAGCAAGCTGGATTAAGTCCCATGGATCGTTTTTTAGGTTTTGCTTTTGGTCTCCTAAGAGGTTTGTTGGTCATCGTGGTGTTGAGCAGCCTTGTGTCATTGACGGGGGCCACGCAAACAACCGAATGGCGTAAAGCTTGGACTTTGCCAGCAATTGAATTGCTCACTGGCTTGACTCAAGCTTGGTTACCAGATGAATGGGCTGCTCAGGTGTCTGGGCAGTTGAAGAAGTAGTTTTAAAAGATAGAGGTCTTTATGTGTGGAATTGTCGGGGCGGTTGGCAATAGTCCAGTGAATCAGTTGCTCTATGACGCATTGTTGCTTTTGCAACATCGCGGTCAGGATGCCGCTGGTATAGCTACCATGAACGGCAGTTCATTTAGCATGCATAAAGCCAACGGCATGGTGCGTGATGTATTTAGAACACGCAATATGCGCAGCTTGCCAGGCAATGCGGGCATCGGTCAGGTTCGTTATCCCACAGCAGGTTCAGCAAGCAGTGAAGAAGAAGCTCAGCCGTTTTATGTGAACGCTCCATTCGGTTTGATTTTGGCGCACAACGGTAACCTCACGAACGCACCTGCTTTGCGCGATGAGATGTTCTATCGTGATCGCCGCCACATCAACACCAATTCAGACACAGAAGTTTTATTGAACGTTCTAGCCGATGAGTTGCAGCGCGCCACAGACAGCATTGCTTTGGATGCTGCATCAGCATTCACAGCTGTGACAAAAGTACAAAAGCGTTTAAAGGGTTCTTACGCAGTGGTTGCCTTGATCGCTGGTTATGGTTTGCTGGCCTTCCGCGATCCATTCGGTATTCGTCCTTTGTGCATTGGTCGTATGGACACACCGAATGGCCCTGAATGGTTGATCGCCTCTGAGTCTGTGACTTTAGAAGGTTTGGGTTTTAAGTTCGTCAGAGATGTGGCTCCTGGCGAAGCGATTTTTATTGGTCAAGACGGTCAATTCCAAAGCAAGCTTTGTTCAGAAAACGCCACACTCAACCCATGTATTTTTGAATACGTTTACTTGGCTAGACCTGATTCATGCATCGATGGTGTGACGGTTTATGACGTGCGTTTATTGATGGGCAATTACTTGGCAGAAAAAATTGCCCGAGAAACCGATGTGTCCCAAATTGATGTGGTGATGCCTATTCCTGATTCAAGCCGTCCGGCAGCGATGCAGGTAGCTAAGTTATTGGGCGTGCCATACCGTGAAGGTTTCTTTAAGAACCGCTATGTCGGTCGCACCTTCATCATGCCTGGTCAAGCGATGCGTAAAAAATCAGTGCGTCAAAAACTCAATGCGATGCGCTTAGAGTTCAAAGACAAAAACGTGCTGATTGTGGATGACTCGATCGTGCGCGGTACAACCTCGTATGAGATTGTGCAAATGGCTCGCGATGCAGGTGCCAAGAAAGTGATCTTTGCTTCAGCTGCGCCTCCGGTGCGCTTTCCAAACGTTTATGGCATCGATATGCCAACCCGCAGTGAGTTGGTGGCCTATGGTCGAACCCATGAAGAAATCACCAAGCTGATTGGTGCAGATCAACTCATTTACCAAGATGTTGAAGATCTTAAAAAGGCTGTTCGAGACATCAACCCTGCGATCACCAATTTTGATGCTTCTTGCTTTGACGGCAAGTACATCACGGGTGATATCACCGAGTCTTATTTGGATGCCCTAGAGGCTTCTAGAAACACACCCAAGGCATTGGCGGATCGTCAGCAGGGTGAGGTTGCAGACTTGACCGGTTCACAATTACATTTACATTTGGCCTCTCAAGAGTAGTATTGAGTCATGAGCGATAAAAAACGACCACCTTTGGACATTAAAAACCTGCACACCGACACTTTGGGTGTGCGTGCAGGCGTGCGTCGTACTGAGTTCAATGAACACTCTGAGGCGATGTTTTTAACCTCTAGTTTTTGCTTTGACAGTGCAGCAGATGCTGCCCATGGTTTTGCCAATGCAGAAAAAGGTTTTATTTATTCTCGTTTCACCAACCCCACGGTTGCGATGTTCCAAGATCGCTTGGCGGCACTCGAGGGTGGTGAATCATGCATTGCCACATCCTCTGGCATGTCAGCCATCATGACGGTCGCGATGTCACATTTGCAGGCGGGCGATCATGTGATCTGTTCACGCTCAGTGTTTGGTGCCACCATTCAATTGTTCAATAGTATTTTGAGTAAGTTTGGTATTGAAACAACTTACGTGGACATGGCCAACCTGGATTCTTGGAAAGCCGCGGTCAAGCCAAACACCAAGCTCTTCTATTTAGAAACACCGTCTAATCCATTAACGGAAGTGGGTGATATTGCCGCCATTGCAAAAATTGCCAAGGCTGCCAATGCGCTCTATGTGGTGGATAACTGTTTCTGTACACCGGCTCTGCAAAAGCCATTGGAGCTGGGTGCTGATGTGATCATTCATTCGGCCACGAAGTACTTGGATGGTCAGGGTCGAGTCTTGGGTGGCGCGATTGTGGGCACAGAAGAATTTGTGCTTGGCAAGGTCTTCCCTTATGTGAGAACTGCCGGCCCAACATTGTCTGCTTTCAACGCCTGGGTTTTACTCAAAGGTTTAGAAACACTCAACTTGAGATTAGAAAAGCAAAGTCAGTCAGCCCTTGAGTTGGCCACTTGGTTAGAGAAGCATCCAGCCGTTGAGCGCGTGTATCACCCAGGCTTGGCTTCACACCCACAGTACGAATTAGCCAAGAAGCAACAAAGAATGGGCGGACCTATTTTGTCCTTTGTACTCAAGGGCGGTAAAGAGGCTGCTTGGAAAGTCATCGATGGCACCAAGCTCTTATCGATCACCGCGAACTTGGGTGATACAAGAACCACCATCACCCATCCAGCCACAACCACTCATGTGCGTGTCACGCCAGAAGCACGTGCCGCAGCAGGCATCACTGACAGTTTGGTGAGGATTGCGGTCGGTCTTGAAAATATTGAAGACATTAAAAATGACTTATTGCCCGGTCTAGGCAAATAAGCCATCAAATAAAAAACTAGAACAAAAACAAAAAACAAAAAAATAAGAAAAACAAAAAAAGGAAGCTTAAAAAGCTTCCTTTTCTGCTTCTAGGTAGGCAAGACTGGTGTACTTACCAATATTTCCGTCAAAGCCTTTGGTGCGTTTAGCGTACTTCATCACGCGAGGATCTTTGAGGACCAGATTTTTTGCAGAGCTTGGATCAAGACCAGCTTCAACTGCTTTGACGCAAGTTTCATAAATGCCTGACATGAACTCACCGTACTCAGCGAGCAATTCTTTTTTAGCATTGCCATGCCCTGGGATCCAGAGTTGCGCACCAGCCGCTTGGATCAAAGCCTTGTAGGTTTTAAAGGTGCCAACATATGAGCCATCGTCCATGTTTGCAATGCGCTCATCCATGGCAACATCGCCAACATAAGTGACTTTGTCTTCAACAATCTCCATGCAAATATCACCGGGGGTGTGCGCAATACCGTAGTGATGAATTTTGATGGTGACGTTGCCGTATTTGAATACATCCCCATGATTCGCCACATGGGTCGGTGGAATCACCTTGGTTCCTGCGGTGGCTTGGTTGGTCCAGCGCTCCATCAAATTCTTCCAAGCATTGCCCTCAACACCTTTGATCTCTTTCATGCTGTAGGGGTGTGCATAAATCGGGATTGGGCCATAAGCCTCAACGAAGGCTTGATTCCCTAAAAAGTGATCACCGTGATAGTGAGAGTTGAAAAGGGCAATCACAGGTTTCTTGGTGAAGGTCTTCATCATCCTGATGGCCATTTCACCGATTTGTACAGAAGCGCCTGTATCGATCACCACGATGCCTTTGGGCGTATCAACAAATGTGACGTTGGCCATCATGCCTTGGTTTTCAGGGGTTGGAAAACCATCTGGAGAATGAATCATCCAAACATGTTTGCTGAGCTGTTTGATGGGGTGATCTTTGATGCGAGGCCCGCGAATAAAATCTTCAGCAGCTCTGGCAAATTCAGTGATTTGTGGCAAAGCCAATAGACCCACAGCGCCTAATGAAAGTCTTAGAACACTTCTGCGATCAGGACTGGTCATACAACCTCGCTCATGTATTTTTTAGGTGAAACTTGATCGGCATGATGTGAATTTGCTCAGGATTCAGATAAATCTTTTTCTGCGCACCCACTTCAATGCCCAATCTTCTTAGCTCGCTCGATGATGCCTGCCAAACAATTTGATCGTCACAATCTTTGACTTGCCAATACACCACCGCTATCTGACCCAATTGTCGGACTCTTGAGACTTGGCAGTCAATTAGATTATTTTTGTAACTATTGACTTCTTCCTCAGAATCAAGGATTTCAATGCTGTGGCTCGGAATCACCCAAGCCACCTCAGTGGGCTTTTTGATCTTCCCTTTATCTTTGACCGATAAACTCAAGCCACGCTTGCCCCAAGATAAACGACCTTCTTCATAAAGGCCTTCGAACAGATTGGGGCTGCCGACCAATTCAGCAACACGGGCATTGCGCGGCTTATCAAGCAAGTGATGTGGATCAGAAGTTTGCAAGCTCTTGCCGTGATCGATCACCGTGATTCGATCGCCCAAACGAATCGCTTCATTCAAGTCATGGGTGACTAGAACAATCGGTAGTGACACTGCTTCACGCAACTCTGAAAGTGCTTCATACAGATTTTGTCTGGTTGGCGCATCGACGGCAGAAAATGGCTCATCCAAAAGCAGGGCGTGAGGATCTCTGGCCAATGCCCTGGCCAAGGCAACGCGTTGCTGCTGACCACCAGAAATTTCACTGGGTAAACGATTCGCTAAATCAGCAATGCGTAAACGCTCTAACCAACGTAATGCTTCATCGCGAGAAGATTGTTTGCGAGCCATCAGGGGAATCGAAACATTTTCTAAAACCGTGAGATGCGGAAAGAGGGCATAGTTCTGAAACAAAAAACCAATGGAGCGGCGATGGGTTGGTACAAATACTTTCTCGGCACTATCAAGCCATACTTGATCTTTGCACTGAATCACGCCTGATACATCAGACAGTCCAGCAATGCCACGCAGTGTGGTGGTTTTGCCACTGCCCGATGGCCCCACCAAAACATGCAGTTCTCCCGGGGCACATTCAAAATCAATGTGCATTGGAAAGCCCGTGCTGCGTTGTAACTGAACTTTTAGCATCACGCAGCTCGCTTCTTTGAGGTCAATTGATAGCTCCAAGTAATCGCTAACAATGAAATGATTAACAGAAGCAATGACATGCCGCTAGCGCTGGCATGATCCATGTTTTGCACGCTGTCATAAATTGAAATGGCGATTGTTTTGGTTTCTCCAGGGATTGAGCCACCAATCATCAAGATCACGCCGAACTCGCCCAAGGTGTGTGCAAAAGTAATCACTGCAGCACTCACGATGCCACGCCATGCGAGTGGTAGATCAATCAACTTAAACGCTTGCCATGGACTTAAGCCACTGCATTGCGCAGCTTCTCGAACGTCTTGAGGGATTGCCTCGAAGGCTCGTTGAATTGGCTGGATTGCAAAAGGCAAATTAAAAATAATCGAGGCAATCACCAAGCCTGTGAATGTGAAGGTCAAAGGCTCATTAAAAAGTGTGACATTGCTAAAGCTCACCAACAAGTAGTAACCCAAAACAGTGGGTGGTAATACCAAAGGCAAGGCAAGGGTGGCTTCTAAAAATGACTTACCTTTTTGCATGCTCGCCAAATGATAGGCGACCCATATACCAAATGGAATTAAAAAAAGCAGCGTAAAAAATGCAAGCTTCAAAGTCAGTATCAATGCTTGCGTATCAATGGTCATAGTTAGTGATAAAAAATAAGTGTTTGTGAAAATAAAAAAACAGTTAGATAGATGTAATAAGTGTCTGTGATTTTTTACTGGTGAATACCCTTGATTATGAAAAAAATTACAACACTTTCATTATTCACATATTCCAAAACAATCTATAAAAGTGAATAATGACACAACTCAGTTGAAAAGATATTCAACAGCAATTAGTAAGTATTTTTTTAGTATGAATTTTGGGGGGTCCTCGTGACATTGAAGAATAAAACTACGCCTATCGGTCGGCTTCGTCGTGCGCCAGAAAACTTTGTGACTCAGCAATTTGCTGATGAAGTTTATGAGCATGGTTTAAATGAAACTCGCCGCGGCTTCTTGCGTAAAAGTTTTGTAACAGCATTGGGTGCCACTGCTGCAGGTTCAGCAATTGCTGCTGAGGGCGATAAAGCCATTTTAGAAAAGCAAACCTGGCAAACAACTTTGGGTCAGCCAGTAGCTGCTCGTCCTTATGGTTTACCTTCCAAATGGGAAGAGCCACTTCAACGTCGTGAGTCTCCAGGTTTGACAAGAGTATCTGCAGCGTCTGTGGCGTTTGCACCTTTACAAGGTTTCTTCGGCATCATCACGCCTAACGGTTTGCACTTCGAGCGTCATCACCAAGGTTGGTATGACGTTGATCCTGCACAACATCGTTTGATGGTGAATGGCTTGGTCAAGCAAGAAAAAGTTTTCACCATGGATGACTTGATGCGCTTACCAAGCGTGTCACGCATTCATTTCATTGAGTGTGGCGCTAACACAGGTTTAGAGTGGGGTAACGTGGCTGTACCAAGCGTTCAGTACACCCACGGTATGTTGTCTTGCTGCGAGTTCACAGGTGTGCCTCTTTCAGTATTGCTCGATATGTGTGGTGCTGATCTGAAGAAGGGTAAATACATTTTGGCTGAAGGCGGTGACGGTTCAGGTATGACCAGAACCATTCCTTTAGAAATGGCTCTCAAGGATGTTTTGGTTGTGTGGGGCATGAACGGCGAAATGTTGCGCCCTGAAAACGGTTACCCATTGCGCTTATTGGTTCCTGGTGTTCAAGGCGTGAGCTCAGTCAAATGGTTGCGCCGTATTGAAGTGGGTGACATGCCATACGCTGCAAAAGACGAAGCGGTTCACTACATCGACTTGATGCCAAATGGCTTGCACCGTCAATACACTTCTGTTCAAGAATGTAAGTCTGTGATCACGACACCATCGGGCGGTCAGCAATTGCTAGACAAAGGTTTCTACAACATCAGCGGCATGGCATGGTCAGGTCGCGGCAAGATCAAACATGTGGACGTATCTGTTGATGGCGGCAATAACTGGCGCAGAGCTCGTCTTGAAACACCGGTTCTTTCTAAAGCAGTGACTCGCTTTAACCTTGACTGGGTTTGGGATGGTTCACCAGGCATCTTGATGTCACGTGCCATCGATGACACTGGCTATGTTCAGCCAATGATCAAACAATTAAGAGAAGTTCGTGGTACACGTTCCATCTATCACAACAATGCAATCCAAGCCTGGAAGCTTGATACGAACGGGGAGTTGAGCAATGTTCAAGTTGGCTAATTTAACGAAAACTTTGGTATTGGCAGGTTTGGCATTAGGCTTAACTGCTGAGAGCATTGCTCAGTCTAAGTACTCTGGTATTGGTCGTCCAGCGACCAAGGCTGAGGTGATTGCCTGGGATATCGACGTTCGTCCGGACTTCAAGGGTTTGCCAAAAGGCTCAGGCGACACCTTGCGTGGTCAGGAAGTTTGGGAAGGTCGTTGCGCATCTTGTCACGGCACTTTTGGTGAATCCAATGAAGTATTCACACCGATCGTTGGTGGAACCACCAAGCAAGACATGAAAACAGGGCGTGTGGCTTCATTATTGAGCGACAAGCAACCTCAGCGCACCACCTTGATGAAGGTGGCGACCATCTCAACACTTTGGGATTACGTCTACCGTGCCATGCCATGGAATGCGCCAAGAAGCCTGACACCAGATGAGACTTATGCTGTTTTAGCCTATATGTTGGCGCTGGGTGAGATTGTTCCCGAAGAGTTCACATTGAGTGATAAGAACATCGCTGAAGTGCAAAAGTTAATGCCTAACCGCAACGGTATGACTTTGAATCACGGCATGTGGACGGTGAATGGTAAGCCAGACGTGAAGGCGACGGCTTGCATGACGAACTGCACCAAACATATCTCGATCGGATCAACATTGCCGGACTATGCCCGCAATGCCCATGAAAATCTTGCACTGCAAAATAGAGCATATGGCCCATTCCGTGGGGTAGACACCACCAAACCACCATTACCGCAGTTGCCTGGCAAAGGCATGATGTCTGTGAGCATGGCGGCGGCAGAAGTGATCTCTCCAGAGGCATTGTTTAAGAAGCAAAACTGTGCGGCATGCCATGCTGCAGTGAACAAAGGCATTGGCCCTTCAGTTGCTGACGTGGCCGCCAAGTACAAGGGCCAAGCTGATGCCATTCAAAAAATGCATACAAAAGTGAAGGTTGGGGGAGCCGGTGTTTGGGGCTCAGTCCCAATGCCTCCGCATGCGCATGTATCAGATAGTGACATTGATGTACTCGTAAAATGGATGCTTACTGGCAAATAAACAGGTAATATTGCCTAGGTAGAAATTGTAATTTTTGATATTTAGTTTTTTTAGGAGGAGTTCGTATGAACCAAAAACGTCGTGAAGCACTGCGATTAACAGCGGTAATCGGTTTGATGGCTGCAACAGGCCTTATTTCTCAAGCGGAAGCTTCTACTTGGAACAAAGCTGCTTTTGAAGGAAAAACATTGGATGACGTATTGAAGGCTCTAGGCGGTTCTGCCCCTGGTAAGTCTGGTGCGATCACGATCAATGCTCCTGATATTGCTGAAAACGGTGCGGTTGTGCCTGTGGGCGTGACAACAACATTGCCAAAAACACAACAAATCGCTATTTTGGTTGAGAAGAATCCAAGTGTATTGGCTGCTCAATTCATGATGACTCCTGACACTGAGCCATTTGTGGCTTCACGTGTGAAGATGGGTCAAACATCCAACGTTCACGCTTTGGTGAAGGCTGATGGCAAGTGGTTTGTATCGACAAAAGAAGTTAAGGTGACTTTGGGTGGTTGCGGCGGTTAATTCCCCCTCACACAATTCATTTAACTAATCATATTTGTACTGAAAGGAAATAAAAATGGCAGATCCAATGCGCGTACGCGCCCAAGAGACTGGCGGTATTGTTGACGTTAAAGTGTTGATGAAGCACGACATGGAAACAGGTCAACGTAAAGATTCAGCTGGCAAAACTATTCCAGCTCACTACATCACAACTATCACTGCTACCTACAAAGGTAAGCAAGTGTTCTTGGGTGAGTTTGGCCCAGCAGTATCCAAAGATCCATTCTTGAACTTCAAGTTCAAAGGTGGTGCTAAGGGTGAAGAGGTTACGATTACTTGGGTAGATAACAAGAACGATAACCGCACTGACAAGGCGAAGATCAGCTAATAAGAAAAAAAAGAAACCCGTCAATTGCAAAGTTGACGGGTTTTTGTTTACATGAGGAGTGAGTAATGAAAAAAGCTATAAGTAGTGCTTTATTAGTCTCTTTCAGCATGGCAGCAGGTTTTGCCATGGCTCAAAGTGCGACTGATGATATTGCAAAATACCGTGAAATGATCGCTGATGGCAATCCGGCTGAGTTGTACGAAGCAGCGGGTGAAGACATTTGGGCAAAACCCATGGGTCCTAAGAATGTCAGTTTGCAAAAATGTGATCTTGGATTGGGTCCAGGTGTTGTAAAAGGTGCCTCAGCTCAATTGCCACGTTACTTTAAAGATACTAATAAAGTGCAAGACTTAGAGTCACGCATCATCACTTGTATGGAAAGACTACAAGGCTATGATGCCAAAGAAATCATCAACGCTGGCTTTGAAAAAGGTAAGCGCAAGGATGTTGAAGCAGTTGTGGCTTATGTGGTGACTGCATCTAAGGGCATGAAAATCAATGTGCCTATGAAGCATCCAAAAGAAAAAGAAATGTACGCCATGGGTGAAAAAGCTTTCTTCTTCCAAGGTGGCCCAATGGACTTCGCTTGCGCATCTTGCCATGCTGAAGATGGTAAGCGCATTCGTTTGCAAGACTTGCCAAATATCACTGAGCAAAAAGGTGCTGCTTTAGGTTACGGTTACTGGCCTGCGTACCGTGTTTCAAGTGGTAACTTCTGGACCATGCAGCGTCGTTTGAATGACTGCTACCGTCAACAGCGTTTCCCTGAGCCAATTTACACATCAGATGTGACCATCGCCTTATCTGTTTACATGGGTGTAAAAGCCAAAGATGGCGTGATTCATACACCAGGATTGAAGCGCTAAGTCGCAGGAGATAAATAATGAAAAAATTACATTTAATACTTTCTGCTGCTTTAGTGGTGGCAACCTCAACAACCGTGATGGCTCAAAGCAAATTTGAGAAAGATCATGCGGCTAGTTTTAAAGCAAACGGTCAAGCTGGTATGGATCGTTTAGAGCGTGATGATGCTCAAAAGTTTTGCTCAGACCCTGCTGCTCTTGCAGGCAAGGGAGATCCTAAAAAGCGTGCAGCGATTGAAAAAGCCAATATGGCCACGATCAAGCAACCTTCTGATGGCAAGTATCTAGGCAACTGGCAAGAGGGCGAGAGAATTGCTCAAAGTGGTCGTGGTGCTACTTGGACAGATAAAGCAGGCACACCAAACGGCGGTGGTTGCTATAACTGTCACCAGATCAACAAGAAAGAAATTTCTCACGGTAACATTGGCCCTTCACTTTGGAACTACGGTAAGTTACGTGGTAACTCTGAGGCAGTGGTTCAATACACATGGGGTAAGATTTATAACGCTAAGGCCTATAACGCATGCAGCAATATGCCGCGCATGGGTCACTTAAAGGTGTTAACAGAAGATCAAATGCGTCACGTGATGGCTCTTTTATTGGATCCAGAATCACCAGTTAACCAGTAATTTGTTTCAAATTGGGCCGCTATGCCATCGAGTCTAGCGGCCTTTTTTATTTTTAAAAAAGGTTTTTTATGTCAATGAATCGTAGAGAGTTTTTACAAGTATTAGCAGTTGCTTCAGCGGGTGGTATGGCCCTCAATACTGATTACGCGCAAGCTCAATCAGCGGCCAGCAAGTTTTATGATTTACCTCGTTTTGGTAATGTGCACTTTCTACATTTCACTGACTGTCACGCACAGTTAAAACCAATCTATTTCCGTGAACCAGATGTGAACTTGGGTTTCGGCGATCAATTTGGTAAAACACCTCACTTGGTGGGCGAGCATCTATTGAAGGCTCATAGCATCAAGCCCAATACATTAGAGGCGCACGCCTTCACCTATTTGAACTTTGAAA
>CALMBU010000089.1 GCA_937863045.1 uncultured Polynucleobacter sp.
TTCTGCCTGTCTCGTGGGCTCGGAGATGTGTATAAGAGACAGCAATTGAATAGGTACCAGCTGCAACATATTCTCAGTGGTTCTGACCACCACCGGAATCGCAATCAATGCCAATGCTATTGTTCCAGCCCAACCTGAGAAATGCTTCACTTGCGCCACAATCACGGCATAAATGAACAGGCCAATCACAATCGATGGTGCTGACAACATGATGTCGTTCACAAATCTTGTGACTGAGGCGATTTTGCTTCCAGCACCATACTCAGATAAATAAATACCAGCCATCACACCAATCGGTGTGCTAATGAGCGTGCAAGACAACACAATCATTAAGCTTCCAACAATCGCATTGGCCAGACCCCCGCCATCAGTTCCTGGGGCTGGTGTACTTTGGGTAAACATATTCAAATCAATGGCAGAGAATCCCTTATAAAAAAGAATGCTCAAAATCCAAAGTAAAAAAATCATACCCACAGTCATGGCAATCATGGATAGAGTTAATCCAATCAAATTGGATCTCTTGCGTTTAGCGTAAAGCGCTTGATTAATATTATTCATCATGTCTTTTTACCTTGTCTTGCTTCCATACGGGCCAACATGACCTTTGCAATCGCCAACACCACAAAGGTGATAGCAAACAGTGCAAGGCCTAAGGAAAATAAAGAAGCGTAATGTAAACCTGGTTCTGCTTCACCAAACTCATTCGCCAAGGTTGAAGCAATCGAGTTACCGGGCGCAAACAATGAGGCGCTGATTTTGTGAGCATTACCAATCACGAATGTCACAGCCATGGTTTCACCCAAGGCACGACCAAGACCCAACATGATGCCGCCGATCACGCCTGTTTTTGTGTAAGGAAGAACAATTTTGTTCACTACCATAGGCAGATTCTTTTAATATCGGTGGAACAATTTCAAAAACATCGCGCATCACAGAGGCGATGAATGGCAAAACCATCATGGCCAAAATTAATCCGGCACACAAGATACCGATGCCGTTAAATGCGCCAGTAAATAAGTAACCAAGCACAGGCACTTGACCCAGCGAAGCAGCAAGCGCTGGCTGAACATGCTCAGCAAACAATGGTGCAAAAATAAATAAACCAAACATGCCGTAAATAATCGATGGCACAGCTGCCAATAACTCTACCGCAGTCCCCAATGGACGACGCAAAGGAACCGGGCATGTTTCAGTCAAAAAGACTGCAACACCAAAACTCAAGGGTACTGCGATCAATAAAGCAATCAGTGCGGTAACCACGGTACCAAATACTGCGATAAGACCACCAAATTTTCCATTGATGATGTCCCATTCAACTGTGAAGAAAAATCCTGGACCAAACTCACTAAGGGCTGGCCAAGCGCTCACAATTAAAGAAATAATGATGCCAATGAGTGCAAAGAGCACTGTGAGGGCAAAAAATAATGTTGACTTATGAAAAACAAAATCCTGAATTCTTTGTAACTTCAGAACCTTCTTCGCCTGAGGTGTCAACATGTCAGAAGACTGACTGGTATTCATATAGTTCCTAAATTAACAGTGAAAGCCCGACATCGGGCTTTCACTTTTTCTTCAAAAGTACCTAATTTACATCAAGTACATTTACAAACGTTTACTTCGTGTTAATTTGATTCCAAACATTCTTACGGATAAAGTCTGTAGTAGCGTCTGGCATTGGAACGTAGTCCAAATCAGCTGCCATCTTCTTACCTTCTTTGAAAGCAAAGTCAAAGAACTTCAATACTTCAGCTGAGCTTGCTTTGTTTGTTGGCTGCTTGTACATCAAAATGAATGATGCGCCAGTGATTGGCCATGAATTTGCACCAGGAGCA
>CALMBU010000090.1 GCA_937863045.1 uncultured Polynucleobacter sp.
ATAAGAGACAGCACCAATTGTTGTCAGTAGCTCTGGACGGTTAGTGATGTTGCCAGTTACCAAGGCCGCCAAGAAGAATACAAACCCGGCAACAAACCCTGCAAAGGCATCAAAGATTGCAATCGCCATGATTAAGGCAACGATGGTCCATACAGGTGGCAATGATTGTCCCCCGGTATTGATTACCGCGATGATTCCAAGAATTAAGCCAATTGGCATCAAGAGCGCTGCCCATGAACCGATCATGGCGCGCACTGTGTTTCCATCTTGGATGGTGCGAGTTAAAAGCGGTGAGAAACGATTGAAACGATGAGCCAATGTGACAAAGGCAAAATCTGTTTGATCTGTAAAGCGATTATCCCAAGTATTGGAAAGATCGCCCTTGCCTGGTTCATTCTTTAGGAGCTTTAGCGCACCAGATGAGACTGATTGCAAAGACTCTTGATCCTGTTCTTCATCGCTCTGCTTTTCATTACGCTTAATTGAAGTCAGAGCGGCAAGGGCTGCAAAACCAGCCAAATGCAGCCCTTTTGTGGTCTCTGGATCAGCCAACGGATCGTATGGCTGTAGACCTGTCTTGATCGCCTTAACCGGTTCTGGATCAACAGGTGCTGGCTCTTCATCTAAATTCAGATTAGGACATTTGTTATCCCACTGAACAATGCCCTCTTCATCCTTGCAAAACTCAATCTCTTTTTCAGTGACAGTTCCGTTATCGTCATAAACTTCAATTGTGATCGAGTGAAAACCAGGCGGAACAGTATCTGGAATTTCAATATCTAGATCCTCTGCCTCTGACTGAGTCAGTCGATCAATAACCACTTTCTTTTCAACGGCATCTGCAGGCAAAACCGAAAAGTTGAGAACAATTAGCGCAAGTAAAAAGAGTTTTCTCATCACGGCCTTGGTTTAACGTTGACAGTTACCTTGACCTTTTGGCCAGGCTTTAATCCTGTGACAGTTGCTTTTGCTGTGTTCTTACCTGTCGTAGTCGCTGGTCTCTTGGTGATAACCGCTCTAGATGGAACCCTTGCTGCAGCAGCCTTTGCTGCCGTTGC
>CALMBU010000091.1 GCA_937863045.1 uncultured Polynucleobacter sp.
ATAAATACTTGCTCATTGGCCATTTAATAGTTAATATAATAAAACATCATCATTAATCAACTAATGAGATAGCTTAGAGAAGCGGGTTATTGCCCACTGAGCAAATAAATACTTATTAAATTTATATAATAATCGGAGAATCAATGGCCACATATCAAGAGTTATTAGCTCAAAAAGAATCTTTAGAAAAACAAATCCTTGAGGCTAAAGCCCGTGAAAAAGCAGAGGGCGTTGCCAAGGCAAAAGCCATCATTGAGCAATACAACCTAAGCGCCTCTGACATCTTTAATCGCAAAGGCCCTGCAGGCTCACGCGGCGGCAAGGTAGCGGCCAAATACCGCAACCCAAAGACTGGTGAAACCTGGACTGGCCGCGGTAAAGCGCCAAAATGGATTGACGGTCAAAATCGCGCCCAATTTGCAATTTAATGCACGATTTAATCCGTAATTTAATATTTCTGTATTAAGTCATACATTAATTATTAGTTAAAGAATCAACGATAAAAGGCCTGTTAATGAAGATTAACAGGCCTTTTATTCATCCAAACTCATAGTTTCCCCAAACTTTCTACTTCAAGATTCTCTACTGCAAGATCCTTTTTATTAAGGCCGTCTTTTTCTAGACCTTTTACTTCCAGACCTTATATTCCAGTCTCTTCGCATTTCTGCACCAGGCAATCCAAAATCAGAGTCTCAATCTTGTGGGCGTACAGTAAATTGGGCTCGCGTTTGCCAGTAACCAGCCTATCTTTCTTGTAACCCCTGATCATTGAATTCGTCAAAATCTTAGGTTCTTTATTTGGGGGATATTCTTTGATTTCTGGAGGGATCTGCAAGACCTGTGGGTGCAGCTTTAAGAAGCCGGCTTCAACCAAAGTAGGGATGTGCCTGGTGTGCAAGTTTCTCTGCAAGTAATGAAGTAAATGAACTTGCTCAACAGGGGTGATCTGCCAATCCAGGTAAATCACATCAGGGGCCAAAGAAACCGATTGCATCAAGGCTTCTAGGGTGTCATGACACAAATGCAAATCCACTGAAGACTCCCAGGGTTCCACGAATTTCTGGAAATCTTTGAACTGATCCTCGCTGCGCAAAATACACAACAACAAAAACTGATTGCCGCAGCGTTCACGGATGCCCATTCTTCTTCTGGTCAGTAATTGCTCTAATGAAGACATCAAAATACGGCGGTGACCACCTCGGGTTTTCCAAGCCAATAACTCACCGGTTTCAACCATCTTTTGGACGGTACCTAGTGACACTTGAAGTTGCTTCGCGGTTTCGCGAGTACTCAAGAAATCCTTAGGATTTGCTTCGTTATTAAGGTCCATCTAATACTTTCCTATTAATTGATGAATGGACCTGAAATCGTATATTTAATTTTTCTGCTACGTAATCAGACAATTCTGATTTTGCTGTAGGAAATTTCCTACAAGAAACTGACAAAAGTAAGCAATTTGTTAATCAGAAAACCCAAAAGAGCGCTATAGGCATTGGTTTTAAAGTGATTTTTGTTAAAAAAGGCATACAAATCAGCCCCGAAAGTGTTAAGCTATCAATAACGGAAATGTTTCCGTCGTAATTACAATTTGTACGCAATCCGCTAACCGGTCAAGCCGTGTCGCGGAAGGTTTAACCCACTACAAACTCGGGATACCCGATGAAAGGTGAGCAATATGATGCAGTCATACAGGGGTAGCTCTTACCTCTTCGGCGGTAACGCGCCTTACGTAGAAGAACTCTACGAAGCCTATCTTGAAAATCCAGCTTCTGTCTCAGACTATTGGCGTGAATATTTTGACAATGTTCAACTAGTGCCTGCTGTTGATGGTTCAACCAAACACGATGTACCTCATGCCCCAGTGGTCAATGCTTTTGCACAACGTGCCAAGCAAGGTCCGATTCGTGTCATCAATGACTCTGCAGATTCAGAACTAGGTCGCAAACGCGTTGCTGTTCAACAGCTCATCGCTGCTCACCGTAACGTCGGTAACCGTTGGGCCGATTTAGACCCACTCAAGCGCACTGAGCGCCCAAATATTCCAGAGCTTGATCCTGCCTTCTACGGTTTGGGTGATGCTGACATGGACATCGTCTTTAATATCAGCAACACCTTCTTTGGCAAAGACAGCATGACTTTGCGTGAGTTGTTGCAAAACTTGCGCCAAACATACTCAGGCACTATTGGTACTGAGTTCATGTACATCACTGATCAGAAGATCAAGCGTTGGTGGCAAGAAAAACTAGAAGCTGCGAGAGCCACTCCGAGCTTCTCACCAGAAAAGAAAAAACAAGTTCTTGAGCGCTTAACAGCTGCTGAAGGCTTAGAGCGTTACTTGCACACAAAATATGTGGGTCAAAAGCGTTTCTCATTAGAAGGTGGTGAAAGTTTCATCGCTTCGATGGATGAAGTGATCAAAGTAGCTGGTGTCGCCGGTGTACAAGAAATTGTGATCGGTATGGCCCACCGTGGTCGCTTGAACGTCTTGGTGAACACTTTAGGAAAAATGCCTAAAGACTTGTTCGCTGAATTCGACCACACCGCTCCAGAAGATCTACCTGCTGGTGACGTTAAATACCACCAAGGTTTCTCAAGCGACGTCACAACTCCTGGCGGCCCTGTGCACTTGTCATTGGCGTTCAACCCATCTCACTTAGAGATCGTCAACCCAGTGGTTGAGGGTTCAGTGCGTGCGCGTATGGATCGTCGAGGGGACGCAACAGGTTCTCAAGTGATGCCAATCTTGGTACACGGTGATGCAGCGATTGCTGGTCAAGGTGTGGTTCAAGAAACCTTGGCGATGGCTGAGGTTCGTGGTTACTACACCGGTGGCACGATTCACATCGTGATCAACAACCAAATCGGTTTTACAACCTCAGACCCACGTGACTTGCGTTCGACCCTTTACTGTACAGACATCCTTAAAACCATCGATGCACCTGTCTTGCACGTGAACGGTGATGATCCAGAAGCCGTGGTGTTCGCAACTCAGTTAGCTGTTGAATATCGCAACACCTTCAAAAAAGACGTGGCGATCGACATCATTTGTTACCGTAAATTAGGTCACAACGAGCAAGACACTCCAGCCTTGACTCAACCTTTGATGTACAAAAAGATTGCACAACACCCTGGCACACGCAAGTTATATGCTGACAAGTTAGAAGCTCAAGGCGTATTACCAGCTGGTGGCGGTGATGAAATGGTCAAAGCTTACCGTTCAGCGATGGACGCTGGTAAGCACACAATAGATCCAGTAATTTCTAACTTCAAAGGCAAGTACGCGGTTGATTGGTCTCCATTCTTGAACAAGAAATGGACAGACTCAGCCGACACAGCGATTCCTTTGGCCGAGTGGAAGCGCTTGGCAGAACGTATTACAAAAGTGCCAGAAGGCTTTAAGCCACACAACCTCGTTGAAAACGTATTGAACAACCGCGCGGCCATGGGTCGCGGCGAAGTCAACGTTGACTGGGGCATGGGCGAGCACATGGCATTTGCTTCATTGGTGGCGAGCGGTTACCCGATTCGTTTATCAGGTGAAGACTCAGGCCGTGGCACATTCACGCACCGTCACGCAGTGATCCATGATCAAAATCGCGAAAAGTGGGACATCGGTACTTATGTTCCTTTGGAAAACGTTGCTGATGGTCAAGCCAACTTCACAGTGATTGACTCGATTCTTTCAGAAGAAGCAGTTTTAGGATTTGAATACGGTTACGCAGCAGCAGAACCAAACACCTTGACCATTTGGGAAGCCCAGTTCGGTGACTTCGTGAACGGTGCTCAAGTGGTGATCGACCAATTCATCGCCTCTGGCGAAGTGAAGTGGGGTCGTGCGAACGGTCTAGTTCTTATGTTGCCTCACGGTTATGAAGGTCAGGGTCCTGAGCACTCATCAGCACGTCCTGAGCGCTTCATGCAGTTATGCGCTGACATGAACATGCAAGTTGTTCAGCCAACCACTGCCTCACAAATCTTCCATTTGTTGCGTCGTCAGATGATCCGTCAGTTCCGTAAGCCGTTGATCATCATGACTCCAAAATCTTTGTTGAGAAACAAAGACGCCACATCACCAGTATCAGAATTCACCAAAGGCGAATTCAAAACAGTGATCGGTGAATTGGACGAGAGCATCGATCCTAAGAAAGTCACCCGTGTGATTGCTTGTTCAGGCAAGGTTTATTACGACTTGGTAAAAGCTCGTGAAGCCAAAAAGCAAACCGACGTGGCATTGATCCGTGTAGAACAGTTATATCCGTTCCCGCACAAAGCATTCGGTGCAGAAATGAAGAAATATCCAAAAGCGACTGAAATTGTTTGGTGTCAAGACGAGCCACAAAACCAGGGCTCATGGTTCTTCATTCAACACAACATTCACGAGAACATGACAGAGGGTCAAAAATTGGGTTACTCAGGTCGCCCAGCTTCAGCCTCTCCGGCTTGTGGTTACGCTCACTTGCATCAAGATCAACAAAAATCTTTGATTGAAGGCGCGTTTGCCAAACTCAAAGGTTTTGTACTCACCAAATAATCAGTTAATAACTAACAAATACTCAATAGAGAATAAGGGAAAAAGAACATGGCTATCGTAAACGTCAAAGTTCCACAATTATCAGAATCAGTTGCAGAAGCAACGATGTTGACTTGGAAGAAAAAAGCCGGTGAAGCGGTTGCTCAAGATGAAATCTTGATCGAAATCGAAACCGACAAAGTGGTGCTTGAAGTGCCAGCGCCTTCAGCCGGTGTATTGGCTGAAATCGTGGTTGGTGATGGCGGCACAGTGGTTTCTGATCAAGTGATCGCAAAAATTGACAGCGCTGCTAAAGCGGCCGCTGCACCTGCAGCCGCCGCTCCGGCACCTGCTGCAGCAGCCCCAGCCGCTGCTCCTGCTGCTGCATCAGCCAGCGCTAAAGCAATGCCTTCAGCAGCCAAGTTGATGGCTGAAAACAATCTATCGGCTGCTCAAGTTGGTGGTTCAGGTAAAGATGGTCGCGTGACCAAAGGTGATGTTCTTGCAACATTGTCTGGCACAGCGCCAGTAGCTAAAGCAGCTGCTGCACCAGCAGCACCGCAAGTGAACATCGGTAATCGTCCAGAAGAGCGCGTACCAATGAGCCGTTTGCGTGCTCGTATTGCTGAGCGTTTATTGCAGTCTCAACAAACCAATGCCATTTTGACCACTTTCAATGAAGTGAACATGGCACCGGTGATGGGCATGCGCGGTAAATACAAAGACCAGTTTGAAAAAGAACACGGTGTTAAGTTAGGTTTCATGTCTTTCTTCGTTAAAGCTGCTGTGCACGCTTTGAAGAAATACCCAATCTTGAATGCCTCAGTGGATGGCAACGACATCGTTTATCACGGTTACTTTGACATTGGTATCGCCGTTGGTTCACCACGTGGTCTAGTGGTACCTATCTTGCGCGATGCTGATCAAATGAGCTTGGCTGATATTGAAAAGAAAATTGCTGAATTTGGTGTTAAAGCACGTGATGGCAAATTAACACTTGATGATCTATCAGGTGGTACTTTCTCTATCTCTAACGGCGGTATCTTCGGTTCAATGTTGTCGACACCGATCATCAACCCACCGCAATCAGCTATTTTGGGTATTCACGCAACCAAAGACCGTGCTGTTGTTGAAAACGGTCAAGTGGTGGTGCGCCCAATCAACTATTTAGCGATGTCTTACGACCACCGCATCATTGACGGTCGTGAAGCTGTATTAGGTTTGGTTGCGATGAAAGAAGCGTTGGAAGATCCAGCACGTCTTTTGTTAGACCTTTAATTAAAGCCTTAAATCCATACAGTCAAAGACATAGAAAAATACAGGAAAAATTATGAGTCAAAATTTTGACGTAGTTGTCATTGGTGGTGGCCCTGGTGGTTACATCGCTGCGATTCGTGCCGCTCAATTAGGTTTCAAAGTAGCGTGCGCTGAAAGCAACCCGTATGACGATCCAAAAGGTGAGCCACGTTTGGGCGGTACTTGCTTGAACGTTGGTTGTATTCCTTCAAAAGCATTATTGGCCAGCTCTGAAGAGTTTGAGAACATTGCTCATCACATTTCTGATCACGGTATCAGTGTTAAAGATGCCAGCATCGATGTGAAGAAAATGGTTGCTCGCAAAGACGACATCGTTGGCAAGATGACCGGTGGTATTCAGTTCCTATTCCGCAAAAACAAAATCACTTTGTTAAGAGGTCATGCCTCATTTGCTGGCAAAGGTGCTGATGGTTACCAAATCAAAGTGGACGGTAAGGACGCAGGCACAGTCACTGCTAAAAACGTCATCATCGCCACAGGTTCTAAAGCTCGTCATTTGCCAGGCATGCCGGTTGATAACGAATTGATTTGTGACAACGAAGGTGCTCTCAAGTTTGGCGCCACTCCTAAGAAATTAGGCGTGATTGGTGCTGGCGTGATTGGTCTTGAGTTGGGTTCAGTATGGCGTCGTTTAGGTGCTGAAGTAACGATCTTGGAAGCATTGCCAAGTTTCTTGGGTGCTTGTGATGAGGGTGTTGCCAAAGAAGCTCACAAACTATTTGTTAAGCAAGGCTTGAACATCAATTTGGGCGTGAAGATTGGCGAAGTCAAAGCCTCTAAAAAAGGTGTGTCAGTGGCTTACACAGACAGCACTGGTGCTGCGCAAAAACTTGAGTGCGATCGTTTGATCGTCTCAGTGGGTCGTGTACCAAACACCCAAGGTTTGAACCTAGAAGCCATCGGCTTAAAAGTAGATGAGCGCGGTTTCATTCCTATTGATGATCACACTTGTGCCACTTCAGCTCCTGGCGTTTACGCTGTGGGTGATGTGGTGCGTGGTCCGATGTTGGCACACAAAGCTGAAGACGAAGGTGTCTTGGTGGCTGAGGTGATCGCTGGTCAAAAACCACACATTGATTACAACTGCATTCCTTGGGTGATCTACACATCTCCTGAGATCGCATGGGTTGGTAAAAACGAACAGCAACTTAAAGCTGAAGGTCGCGCCTACAAGCCAGGCCAGTTCCCATTCGCGGCCAACGGCCGTGCCTTGGGTATGGGCTCTGCTGATGGTTTCGTGAAAGTCTTGGCTGATGCACAAACCGATGAGATCCTTGGTGTTCACATCGTGGGTGCAGCAGCCTCAGACTTGATCGCTGAAGCCGCTGTAGCGATGGAATTCAAAGCAGCCGCTGAAGACATCGGTCGCGTTTGCCATCCACACCCAAGCTTGTCAGAAGTCGTGAGAGAAGCAGCCTTGGCGACTGACAAACGTGCGCTGAACATGTGATGCCAGTAGTGCATATGATGCATATGATGTTGCTTGATTAAAAGTCAGCCATTGGGGATCGATAAACATAATTCGTTTATAGATCCCCAAATCACTTTTGGTGGTATTACTTAAAAATAGCAATTCAATAAACAGCAATCGAACAAACAACAATCAAACAACAATCAAACAACAATTAAAAAACAGCACACAGACAAATGATGAAAGTCGTTGATTTCTACAAGCAAGAACTGATCAAGCGAGGCTATGGCAGCGATCCTGCTCAGCAAGCCGCGATTGATCGCTTGCAAATATGTCAAGACGAATGGTTTGCCTATAAAGATGTGCGCAGCAACACTTTGAAAAAAATGGTGCGCTTTCCAGATCTGCCTCGCGGTGTTTACCTTTGGGGTGGGGTGGGGCGTGGAAAATCATTTTTGATGGATTGCTTCTACGAAGCATCACCGCTAGAAAAGAAAACCCGCTTGCACTTTCATGAGTTCATGCGTGAAGTGCACCGTGAGTTACAAGACCTCAGGGGTCAAGCTGACCCATTGGATGCCTTGGGTAAAAACATTGCTAAAAAATACCGCCTGATTTGTTTTGATGAATTTCATGTGAGCGACGTGGCTGATGCCATGATCCTTTACAAGCTCCTTGAAGCTTTGTTCAAGTACCGCGTGCAATTCATCATGACCTCTAACTACCGTCCTGATCTTCTTTACCCAGACGGCTTGCATCGCGACCGATTATTACCAGCGATTGCCTTATTGCAAGACAAGTTAGACATCATGAACGTTGATGCAGGCATTGATTACCGTCAAAAAGCCATGGAACAAGTGCAGGCCTACTACACACCATTGGGTGCAGAAACTGCCAAAACCATGGATGGGGTTTTTAACAAAATTGCTGAAGCGCACGATGAAGAAAACTCAACACTCTTCATTGAATCAAGAGAAATCAACACTGTGCGTAGAGCCGGTGGCGTAGCTTGGTTCAACTTCAAAACTTTGTGTGGTGGACCAAGATCTCAAAATGACTACCTAGAGATTTCTAGACTCTTTCACACGGTACTTCTATCAGAAGTACCACACATGCCACCCAAGATGTCCAGTGAAGCGCGTCGCTTCACTTGGTTGATCGATGTCTTCTATGACCACAAGGTCAAACTGATCATCTCGGCAGAAGTGGCAGCAGAATTACTCTATACCGAAGGCCCCATGGCCAATGAGTTCCACAGAACCGTCTCACGCATTGTGGAAATGCAATCCAAAGAGTACCTTGAAGCGCCTAGACGCATCGTTGACACCAGTTTGACTTAATTACTCTGTAATCTCAAAGCATTACAGCCAATAGGCAAGTAAAATAGAAGTATGCACTCAATCAATGCCGATTTGCATTGCCACTCCGTGGTTTCTGATGGGACCTTGACCCCAGAAGCTCTGGCTTGTCGTGCCCATGCCAATGGCGTGCAGATATGGTCTTTGACCGACCATGACGAAATAGGTGGTCAGGAACGCGCCAAAAAAGCCGCTGAAGATCTTGGCATGCAATACATCTCTGGTGTCGAAATCTCAGTGACTTGGAGCTCTCAAACGGTTCACATTGTTGGTCTAGGGATTGACCATAGTAATACCGCTTTGATTGAAGGACTCTATCAAACTAGAAACGGTCGATCGAATCGAGCCAAAGCCATCTCAGCGCAACTCGATCAAATCGGCATTAAAAATGCCTACGAAGGTGCTTTGCAATTCGTGGGCAATCCTGAACTCATTTCAAGAACGCATTTCGCACGATTCTTGGTCGATTCTGGGGTTTGTAAAGACACCAATGAAGTATTCGCCAATTACCTGATTGAAGGTAAACCTGGTTATGTGGGCCATGAATGGGCCAATTTAACCGACGCCGTCAATTGGATCACCCAAGCGGGTGGCATTGCCGTGATTGCCCATCCAGGGCGCTATAACTACACCAGCCTGCAGTTAAATGAGCTTTATGGCCAATTCAAAGACATGGGTGGCCGAGGCATTGAAGTGGTTACTGGCAGCCATACCAAGGACGAGTACAAAACATTTGCTAAAGTAGCACTACAGCATGGTTTTTTGGCTTCCAGAGGGTCTGATTTTCATAGTCCTACTGAGAGCCATGTTGATTTAGGCACATTGCCTGATCTGCCATCACAATTACAACCTGTTTGGTTGGAGTTTCAATAAGAGATATATGTTTTCTGAACGAGTTTTATCAGGTATGCGCCCAACCGGCGCTCTGCACTTAGGTCACTATCACGGTGTTCTTAAAAATTGGTTAAAGCTTCAAGCTGAATACCCGTGCTACTTTTTTGTGGCGGATTGGCATGCATTAACCACGCACTATGAAACACCTGAGGTGATTGAAAAATCAGTTTGGGACATGGTGATTGATTGGTTGGCGGCAGGTGTGGACCCAACTCAAGCCACTTTATTCATTCAGAGCAAAGTGCCAGAACACGCAGAACTATTCTTATTGCTTGCCATGGGCACACCCTTGGGTTGGTTAGAGCGAGTGCCGACCTACAAAGATCAAATTGAAAAGCTCAAAGAAAAAGACCTCCAGACCTATGGTTTCTTGGGCTACCCATTGCTTCAAGCCGCAGACATCCTGATCTACCGTGCGCAACACGTGCCAGTCGGTGAAGACCAAGTGCCTCACGTAGAAATGACCCGTGAAGTGGCGCGTCGCTTTAATCACTTGTATGGTCGCGAGCCAGGCTTTGAAGAAAAGGCTTTGGAAGCAGCTAAAAAATTAGGCAGCAAGCGCACCAAGTTATACCTAGAACTCAGAACCGAGTACCAAGAAAAAGGTCACGAGGAAGCACTTGAGCAAGCCCGTGCGGTATTGGCAGATGCGCAAAGTTTATCGATGGGTGACCGCGAGCGTTTGTTCGGTTACTTAGAAGGCTCTAGAAAAATCATCTTGGCTGAGCCGCAAGCACTTTTGACCCAAGAATCTCGCATGCCTGGTTTGGACGGTCAAAAAATGTCCAAGTCTTATGGCAACACCATTGCCTTGCGTGAAGACGCTGCAACGGTTGAGAAAAAAATCAAAACCATGCCAACCGATCCAGCCCGCATTCGTAAAACTGATGTGGGTGATCCAGCACGTTGCCCAGTGTGGCAATTGCACGCGGTTTACTCCAGCGATGAAACCAAAGCCTGGGCAGAAAAAGGTTGTAAGAGTGCTGGCATTGGTTGCTTGGAATGCAAACAACCTGTGATTGATGCGATCTTAAAAGAACAGCAACCCATGATGGAACGTGCGCAAACTTATTTGGATGACCCAAGCTTATTGCGCGCCATCATCGCTGATGGTTGCGATAAAGCTCGCAAGTCCGCTCAAGAAACGATGCGCGATGTGCGTGAGGCCATGGGACTTGATTACAGTTAAGTCTCACCAAGAGTTAAATGTCCCAGCTTCTGACTGGGTACAAACTCACGCATCAAAAATCAAAGCAGGCGGACGAGTCTTGGACTACGCCTGCGGCAGTGGTCGCCATGCCATCTACCTAGCCAAGCAAGGCTTTCAGGTGATGGCGATCGATCGTGATTTGGCATCTTTGCAGCAAATCAAAAGCAACCATCCTGAGTTGGCGATTCAAACAGAAGCCATTGATCTAGAAACCGATGCCTGGTCATTGAGCCATTTAGGCCAATTTGATGCGGTGATTGTGACCAACTACCTCTACCGTCCTTTTTTGCAGAAATTGCCTAATTTATTGAATTCTCAAGGGGTTTTGATCTACGAAACCTTTGCCCTTGGCAATGAAGCCTTTGGCAAACCCAGCAACCCTGACTTTTTATTAAAACCCAATGAACTGCTTGGCTTTGCCTCAAATATGAGGATTTTGGCCTATGAGGACCTCACCGTCACTCAGCCCAAACCCGCTTGTGTGCAAAGAGTCTGTGCTGTTCCGCTACAATCAAAAACATGACTAAATTAGCTAAAAATATCTCAGGAAGTTTGGTGGCCATTGTCACGCCCATGCACGCCGATGGCAGTCTAGATTTGCCTGGTTTGCGCCAGTTGATCGATTGGCACATTGCAGAGGGCACCGATGGTATCGTGATCGTTGGTACCACTGGTGAATCACCCACAGTTTCAGTTGAGGAGCACTGTGAGCTCATCAAAGTGACTGTTGAGCACACCGCTAAACGCATTCCAATCATCGCAGGCACAGGTGGTAATTCAACCAGTGAAGCGATTGAGCTCACCGAATATGCAAAAAAAGTGGGCGCTGATGCCAGCTTGCAAGTAGTTCCTTATTACAACAAGCCAACGCAAGAAGGCATGTACCAGCATTTCAAAACAATCGCTGAAAAAGTAGACCTGCCAGTTATTTTGTACAACGTGCCTGGACGCACGGTGGCAGACATGGCCACAGAAACCACGATTCGTTTGGCCAAAGTGCCAGGCATCGTTGGTATCAAAGATGCCACCGGTAATCTTGATCGCGGCATTCAGTTGATCGCTGGTTTAGAGGAAGCTGGCTGTAAAGACTTCGCGGTTTACTCTGGCGATGATCCAACAGCACTATTGCTCATGATGATGGGTGGTCGCGGCAATATCTCAGTGACAGCCAACGTGGCACCAAAGCTCATGCATGAACTGTGTGTGGCTGCCATGACTGGTGATGTGGCGCGTGCCAAAGCAATCCAATTCAAATTACTGCCTGTTCACAAAGCCATGTTTGTAGAAGCCAACCCGATTCCGGTGAAGTGGGCTCTGACTGCCATGGGCAAAATGAAGCCAGGCATTCGTTTACCACTCACCACTTTGGTGGCGAGTGCTCAAGAACAAGTCAAGCAAGCGCTGATGGGCGCTGGCTTAATGTCAAAATAATCGTTCGATAACTTAGGAAAACTTATGCGTCGCATATCAATTAAATCAAGCATGCTAGTGATGTCAGTTTTAGCAACTGGCCTCATAACATCTGCTTGCACCAGCACGTTTTCTGGTGACACCATTGATTACAAATCTGCTGGCGCAAAGAAGGGCCCTAACTTGGCGTTTCCGCCAGACATGACCGCCTTGGGCGGTGACAAGCGTTACGTGGTGCCTGATGGTGGTGCAACCTTATCTGGTTACAGCACGGCCGTTAAAAACAAACCAACTGGCAAAGAAGCTGTATTGCCGGCAGTGTCTGGTATGAAAATCGAACGCGAAGGTAATCGTCGTTGGTTGGTGGTTTCAAAGCCTGCTAAAGATTTGTACCCAAGCGTGCGTGAGTTTTGGCAAGAAGCGGGATTCCTTCTTTTAACGGACTCTCCAGAAACTGGCATCATGGAAACGGACTGGGCAGAAAATCGCGCCAAGATTCCTCAAGACTTTATTCGTCGTACTTTAGGCAAAGTTTTAGACACCCTTTACTCCACGGGTGAGCGTGACAAGTTCCGCACACGTTTAGAAGTTAATAGCAAAGGTGAGACTGAGATTTACATCACTCACCGTGGTGCCTCTGAAGAATTAACCGGTACCGACAAAACTCAAACCATTTGGACCAACCGTCCAAATGATCCAGAGCTGGAAGCTGAGTTCTTGGCTCGTTTGATGCAGCGCTTGGGTTACACCGAAGACGCGGCACGCGCATCAGTGGGTAAAAAATCAACCGTGGCTGCCACCGCACCATCTCGCTTGAAGAAAGACAAACAACCACGCCTTGAGTTCGCAAGTAACTTTGACCGTGCTTGGAGAGAAGTGGGTGTTGGCTTGGATCGTTCTAACTTCACCGTTGAAGACCGCGATAGAAGCAAAGGTCTTTACTTCGTGCGTTTTGTGAACCCCAAAGATCTATCACCAGAATCTAAGGGCTTCTTCAGTAATCTATTCAGCAAGAGCAATAAAGATGAAATGAAAAAAGCAAAACGTTATCGCGTGCAAGTCAAAGATGTTGCCGGTAATGTCACTGTGACTGTGCAAGATGAAAAAGGTGCGAACGAAGTTGGTGAAACAGCCGTTCAAATCTTGACACTCTTGGATCAGCAGATCGGTCGCTGATCAAAAGTTAAAAATAGCATAAGCTAAAAACAGCAGGTAAAAAAAAGACCACCCTCGGGTGGTCTTTTAACTTCATAAGAAGAATTACTAATTACTTCTTAGCTGGAGCAGCAGGTGCAGCTGGTGCAGCAGGAGCAGCAGCAGGAGCGCCAGCAGCAGGAGCAGCAGGTGCGCCAGCAGCAGGAGCAGCAGCAGGAGCAGCTTCAGCAGGAGCTGGAGCAGCAGCAGGAGCTACAGGAGCTGGAGCTTCTTTTTTGCCACAAGCGGCCAAAGAAACTGCTAGCAAAGAAGCGATTAATAGTGATTTTTTCATTTTTATTTCCTTAAAAGATTAGCTAATCATCTAACGGTGATTTAGACCGGATGCCTTCATTATTAAAATTAGTGCATCAGCGGACATTATAAGGAAAAATGCGCAAAATACTAGTGATTACCCTAATCCTGCTTGATTAAGATCCAAGCAGAGCTATAGGCTTCAAACCAAGGACTATCAGCATCCTTAATCAATTTCACTAACTGTTGGCACCTTGATGGGCTCAAGCTTTGCTCTTGGGCTAACTCGAGCCAAAATGCCCAATCAGCCTCCTCAGAATCGCTCAAGCTTTCACCGTTGAGGTAAAAGAAGTCATGGTCGTGCAGAGCTTTGGACTGCGGTGATAGCTTAAGCCCTTGATGCACTATTGTTTTTTTGAAAGCATTCAAATCCAACTGACTCTTGTGTGGTTCAAAGACTGTTTGAGCTTTGGGTTCACTCAGCATGCTGGCCAAGGTGCAAGAGATGTCGCTGTCGCTCCAACGTATACCATTCAGGTGCTTGGACACTGCTGCAACCAAATCTTCTGGAACTGCACAGCTATCGAGAGTGGCAGATTGTTTTGGATCTGCGTACAACTGCGAAAGCTTTGGATCATTCTCCAGTGCTTCGGTAGTGCGCCACAGTATCTCGCTGATCAACTCTTTGTATGTGGGTGCCCTGAACCCAATCGACCAGGTCTGGCAACCGGCATCCAAAGACAGGCCATCATGAGCGATGTTTGGTGGTAAGTACAGCATATCGCCAGGCTCTAAAACCCAATCCTGAGTTGGCTCAAAGTGCTTCAATATCTTGAGTGGCAAACCTTCTTTTAAGCGCAAATCTTTTTGCCCAGAAATCTTCCAATGACGACGACCTGCCATTTGTAACAAAAACACATCATAAGAATCCACGTGTGGACCAACGCCGCCATGCTTGCCTGCGATGCTGATCATCAAATCATCCAAACGTGCTTCAGGAATAAAACGAAACCAAGACATCACTCTTTCGGCGATTGGGTGGTGGGTGTTGACCCCTTGAACCAATAAAGTCCAAGCATCCTTCTTTAAAGAAGGGATGTGTTTAGATTTAAACGGACCTTTTTTGAGTGACCAAGGTTTGCTTTGGATCAGTCTTGATTCAACATTCTTCTGTTTGGCAAGATCACTCAAGTCTGCCATTGAAATTGGGCTTTCAAGTGCCACGCCAGATTGTTTGGCCAGTTGAAACGCTGGAATAGCACCCCGCACCAAGAGTGGTTTCTTTTGCCAATACTCTTTCATGAAGGTCGCTGGACTCATCCCGCCCAACAGAGCCCAAGGCTCTTGGATTGGTAGGGGTTGGGGCGCCTCTGGGGCTTGATAGCGGGCGTTGAACTTGATTGTCATGGGAAGATTATGACCTGCTTGGGTGGACTCACGTAAAATACGTATTATGAAAGTACAAAAGAATACTATTGTTTCACTCAAATACCGTTTGACTGATGCTCAGGATAATTTGATCGAAGAATCAGCTGGCCCCATGATTTATCTCCATGGTGGCTATGACGGTACCTTTCCGAAAATAGAAGAAGCTGTGGACGGCCACGATGTTGGTTACGAGACCACGATTCAGTTGGAACCCGTTGATGCTTTTGGTGACTATGACCCTGAGTTACTCAAAATTGAACCGCGCTCAAGATTCCCTGAGCCTCTAGAAGTCGGTATGCAATTTGAAGGTCTCTTGGACGACGAAGTGACACCAGTTGAAGAAGAGGATGACGACGAAGATCCTTTGATCTACACCGTCACTGACTTAGCAGAAGACAAAGTGGTCTTGGATGGCAATCATCCTTTGGCTGGCTTGTCCTTGAAGTTCTGGTTGGTGGTCTCCGATGTGCGTGAAGCCACTGAAGAAGAACTTGAAGATGGTCACCCAAAGGGTGCCTTTGGTCTTGATGTGGATGATGAGTCAGACATGGACATCGATGAAGAGCCACCAGCACAGCCTGTGGTTCAGCGCCCAACCTTGCACTGATGATTCAAACAAATCTTCTGAGGCTCTGAATTAAGTTCAGAGCCTTTTTTTATCAACTGTTGAGATCTTCAGGTGTGATGCCGTAGGCAGTGAAGGAGTGTTGTGACTCAGTGGTTTCTAGGATGCGCGCTGGAATGCCCACCGCTGTAGCACCCGCAGGCACAGCCTTGAGGACCACCGCATTAGAACCAATGCGAGCCCCAGCACCGATCACAAACCCACCCAGTACTTTTGCGCCAGCACTCACCACCACGCCAGCCTCTAAGGTTGGGTGACGCTTGGTGCCTTTGTACAAAGAAGTGCCGCCCAGTGTGACGCCTTGATAAATCGTGCAATCGTCGCCAATCACCGTGGTCTCACCAATCACAACACCTAAGCCGTGATCAATGAACACACGCTTGCCCACGACCACAGCGGGGTGGATTTCAATACCGGTGATGAAACGCGCCGTATGAGAAACGATTCTGGCCAATAACTTCAGACCAATGCCCCATAAAAAATGAGCAATGCGATGCAGCCAGATGGCGTGTAAGCCAGGGTAGCAAAGGATGACCTCCAGACGGGTGCGCGCGGCAGGGTCTCGAGAAATGATGGAGTCAATGTGATCGAATAAAGGCATTACTTGATTTTACCGTGTTGGAGCATTTGTTTCGCGATACCGCGTAAAAGATCAATTTCTTCTTTTTGTAAGGCCGCTCTGGCAAAGAGACTTTGAAGTCTGGGCATCAGTTTTTTAGGATTCTCTGGATTCAGGTAACCAATCGCCTCCAAGCCTTCTTGCCAATGCTCGAGCATTGCGGCAATCGCGGCTTGATCAGCCAATTCAGGGACACTGTTTGATGCCAGATTCTCTGGTGGGATTGAATCAATCGCTAATTCCTTCATCAAACCCTGGCGCATGGCATAAGCCACGATCATCATCGCTTGGGCCAAGTTCAAGGAAGGGTAGCTGGGATTGGCATCGATCCAGACCCGATGGGTGCAATGCTTGAGATCTTCATTGTCTAAACCCGTGCGTTCAGTACCAAAGACAAATGACACTGGTTTATTCGCCACAACTGCTGCACTTGCCATCGACATCGCTTCAGGCAATGAAATCGCTGGTGGACCAAATTCACGATCTCTGGCGGTCAAGCCAAAGACCAATTGACTTTCTCCCACGGCGCTTAAGAGGGTGGAATGATTTTGAGCGGCCTCCAACACATCAAAAGCCCCACTTGATAAAGAAATGGCTTCAGCTTTTCTGGCCATGTATTCATAAGCTGGCTCAACCAAATGCAAAGCGGCAAAACCCATGGTTTTAATCGCGCGGGCTGCGGAGCCCACATTGCCTGGGTGGCTGGTTCTGACCATGACCCAACGAATCGGCCAGTTTTGGTTCAAAACTTCCAATTGCTCCTCATTTCGGGCTAAAATCCACTTTCGCCGTTCAGCTTGATTGTTGGACACTGCTCTTCTCCAATTCGTTGTGTTACTTAAATACTATGCATCCCATGCTTAATGTGGCCATCAAGGCCGCTCGTCGCGCAGGAAATATTATCAACCGAGCATCGCTTAATAGCGAGCGTATTCAGGTTACCCGCAAGCAACACAATGATTTTGTCACTGAAATCGATCAGGCTGCCGAAGCTGCCATTATCGATACTTTGAAAGAAGCTTTCCCTGATCACAGCTTTTTAGGGGAAGAAACCGGCGAAACACCATCAAGTAGCACCAATCAAACGTCCAACCATGTGTGGATCATTGATCCTTTGGATGGCACGACCAATTTCATTCACGGCTTTCCACAATACGCGGTATCGATTGCATTAGCAGTGGATGGCGTCTTACAACAGGCCGTGGTGTATGACCCCAACCGTGATGAACTGTTCACCGCCACTCGTGGCGCTGGTGCTTACGTGAACAACCGCCGTTTGCGTGTGGCTGGCCGATTAAAAATGTCAGAAGCACTTTTAGGCACTGGCTTTCCATATCGCGAAGACCAAAACGTTGAAGAATATTTAGAAATCTTTGCCAAGATGACACGTCAGTGCGCTGGCTTGCGTCGTCCGGGCGCCGCATCTTTGGACTTGGCTTATGTGGCCGCTGGCCGCTTAGACGGTTTCTTTGAATCAGGCCTAAAGCCATGGGACATGGCAGCCGGCATCTTGCTGATCACTGAATCTGGTGGCTTGGTTGGCAACTATGCAGGTGAAGAGGGTTACATGCAGTCAGGAGAAATCATGGCAGCCAACCCACGCATCTTCGGCCAATTGGTGACCGCTTTGCGCGACCACTCCAAGCCTCTGGCTTAAAAATAAAACAAAAATAAAACAAAAATAAAATAAAAAAACTTAAGCAATAAAGCTTATTGCTTAAGAGCGCACCAAATCCAATGCTTTAACACCTGAAGAGGTGATGCTCAGTGCATTGCCTTTGGGCAGCACTGTTTCAGGGTGATCAAAATCCCAATCTGATAAAACCCAGCGCTGCCATGACTGGCCGCCCAAAGATTCTTCATGATAGCCAGGACGATGGGTGTGCCCATGGATCACTCTTTGACAATTGGTCATCGATACCAAGCCGGCAGTAGCGGTGATGGTCACATCACCTTTGACCTGGATCACATCCGGCGTAAAACGTTGTGCACGGTGATAGTTGGCCGTGCTATTGCTGCGCAATGAACTCGCAATACTGACTCGCAAAGCGGTTGGCAACATCAAAAATAATTTTTGTACAAAGCCACTTCTCACCACAGACCGAAAGCGTTGATAACTCTTATCTGCTGTACACAAGGCATCACCGTGGGTGAGTAACCATGTTTTCTCAGCGATCGTGACAACTTGAGGATCTCTTAAAACTTCCATATCTGCTTTTTGTGCATAAGCTTCACCAAGTAAAAAATCTCGGTTGCCATGCATGAAGTAAACCTTGGTGCCTTGCTGTTTGAGCGCTTTGATTTTTTGCGCGACTTCTTGATGGAAGGGTGATCTTGCCTTGGCATCATCACCCACCCAAAACTCAAACAAATCACCCAAAATAAACAAAGCTTCATGGGTGCGAGCCTCTTTCTCTAGAAATTCAAAAAACCTCTCTGCCGTTCTAGGCATCGATGGGGTTAAATGAAGATCAGAGATGAAGAGAGCGCTCGCGTGCATGATCACTCTTCTAGGATGGTTGCTTTGATGATGGTGACATCTTCCTTAGGCACATCTTGATGAAAGCCTGAGCTGCCAGTTTTCACTTGGCGGATCGCGTCAACCACATCCATGCCTTCACTCACTTCACCGAAGACCGCATAACCCCAACCTTGTGAAGTTGGTGCTGAGAAGTTCAAGAAAGCATTGTCAACCACGTTGATAAAGAATTGTGAGCTGGCTGAATGAGGATCGCTGGTTCTAGCCATCGCAACGCTGCCACGCGTGTTCTGCAAACCATTGTCAGCCTCGTTTTCAATCGTGGCCTTGGTTGGCTTTTGTTTCATGCCAGCAGTCATGCCGCCGCCTTGAACCATGAAGTTTGCAATCACGCGATGAAAAATCGTACCGTCGTAATGACCAGAGCGAACATAGTCTAAAAAGTTTTCAGTCGATTTAGGCGCTAATTCATCATTCAAAGTCAATGTGATATTGCCCATGCTGGTATTTAATTGCACTTTTGCCATGCTGCGTCCTTCTCCATGTAATGAGGGATTAATTCCCTTCGTAAAAAATAAAACAAACTAAAAAATAGGTATGTCACCCATCAATGCTTCGGTGTTACTTCAGAATATCTTCTGCCAACTTCATTTTGCGACGACTCTCTACCAATCGTCGATCAAGTTGCAGGGCTTTGCCATAAGATCTAGAGGCAAGCCTTGTATAGACGTCACCCAAGTTCTCTAAAGCAGTTGCAAAACTCGGTTGAACCTTGAGGGCTAACTCTAAATACTCTTTGGCTTGATCAAGATCGCCACTTTGAGCTTCAAGCACGGCCAGATTGTTATAAGGCTCAGGCAATTCTGGGAATTGTTGGGTGATCTCTACCAATGTCTTTTTGGCCGCATCCATTTGACCCAATTCAATTTGGATTCTTGAGCGCACAAAACGTAACTGCACATTGCGCGGATTAACACCCAATTCTTTATCAATCGCAACAATCGCCTCAGGCAGTTTCTTGCTGGTGATCAGGTTATAGATATCTTGGGGAATCGCATTTTTATTCTTTGGCTCTGGCACTCTTTGCAAAACGATGAAGGGGGTGGCCAGGGATGGTTGCATCTGCGCAGACTGAACAGCGCTTGGATTATTCACAAATGGTGATGGGTCAGCTTTGGCAGCAATATCAGAACGATTTGATTTTGGCGCCGACAGGGTCGACGGCGGCGTGACGGTTTGAGCCATCACAGCTTGGGCTGATATCAAACAAAGAACCCCGAGGGCCACTTGCTGCAGGGAAGGACTTTTCTGGAAAAGCATTTTCATAAAACAGGCCCGGGATCGAAAGAATAGGGTGATTTTAAAGCAGATACCACATCGAATTAGCTATACTCATCAATCAGTCTAACAAATCGCCAGACCCTTGGAGTATTTCTAAGATATTGCCTTAAATAACACCGTAATGAAAGTGATTTCATTAAAATCAGCACCAGAAATCACCAAAAGAAATCACTAAAAGAAAACACCAAAAGAATTAAAGAAAAATCCCACGCTTTTATATGCTGCATATTTTTAACACTCTGACGCGCCGCAAAGAAACATTCAAGCCCATTGAGCCAGGCAAAGTGAAGCTCTATGTTTGCGGCATGACGGTTTACGACTTTTGCCATATTGGCCATGCAAGGGTGATGGTGGTGTTTGATATGGTGCAGCGTTGGTTAAGAGCTTCTGGCATGCAAGTGACCTATGTCAGAAACATCACCGACATCGATGACAAAATCATCAAGCGTGCAGTAGAAAACAAAGAAACCATCAAAGCCTTGACCGATCGTTTCATTATGGCCATGCATGAAGATGCGGATGCTTTGGGTATTGAAAGACCCACGCATGAGCCAAGAGCGACCGAGTACGTGCCCCAGATGCAAAACATCATCACGCGCTTGATGGATAAGAACTACGCTTATCAAGCTGATGAAGGTGATGTGAACTACGCCGTTAGAAATTTCAAAAACTATGGTCAGCTATCAGGTAAGACCTTGGACGATCTAAGAGCAGGTGAGCGCGTGGCCGTCACTGGTGGCAAACAAGATCCTTTGGACTTCGTTCTATGGAAAACTGCCAAGGTCGATGAGCCAGCTGATACCAAATGGGAGTCTCCTTGGGGTGTTGGTCGACCAGGTTGGCACATTGAATGTTCGGCCATGAGTTGCGAACTCTTGGGCAAGCACTTTGATATCCACGGCGGCGGTGCAGACTTACAGTTCCCACACCATGAAAACGAAATCGCTCAAAGTGAAGGCGCTTTCTCAGACGAAACGGGCAAGCCTTTTGTGAACACTTGGATGCACAACGGCTTTGTGCGAGTCAATGAAGAAAAAATGTCTAAATCATTGGGCAACTTCTTCACCATTCGCGAAGTATTAAAAGTATTTGACCCTGAGGTGGTTCGTTTCTTCATTCTCAAGGCGCACTACCGCAGCCCACTCAACTACAGCGATGCTCATCTAGAAGAAGCCAAGCAAGGTTTGACGCGTTTGTACAACGCCTTATCCAGTGTTGAGAGCATTCCGACTTATAGCAAGCCAAGCACTTGGAGAACACGCTTTGCCGAGGTGATGAACGATGACTTCAACACCCCTGAAGCGATTGCGATTCTGTTTGAGTTGGCTGGCGAGATCAACAAAGCCGAAGGCCCTGACAGATTAGAAGAAAGACGGGACCTTGCAAGAGAGCTCAAGCAATTGGCAAAACTATTGGGATTGCTAGAAAGACCTGCCCAAGAATTTTTACAAGCAGGCGGTGGTTCACAAAGCGCAGATAACGACACGGCAGCGATTGAAGCAGCGATTCAGGCGCGAGCTGATGCCAAGCAAGCTAAAGACTTTGCCAAAGCAGATCAGATTCGCCAAGACTTGCTGGCTCAGGGCATTGTTCTGGAAGACAAGCCGGGTGGCGTCACGCTTTGGAGACGTGCTTAATGACGGTTGCCACCACCAGGCAGCAACACTGATGGCACCAGAACTAATGGCACCAGAGCTCAAAGCCCCAGACTACTGGGATCAAGCATGCGCAGAGTTGATGAAGCACGATCGCATCATGCGCAAACTCATTCCCAAATACCCCAAAGCAGAATTCTTGACCACCCGTGGTGATCCATTTCAGACCTTGGCGCGCGCCATTGTCGGTCAGCAGATTTCAGTCAAGGCAGCACAATCTGTGTGGGAGCGCACCACAGCGCTCACCAAAAACTTCACTGCCAAAGCAGTTCTTAAATTAGACCCTGCCGCATTAAAAGGCGCGGGCTTGTCATTAAGAAAAGTAGAGTACATGCAAGACTTGGCCAACCATTTTGTGAATGGTGGCCTGCATTGCGCCAAGTGGGACTCATTGGACGATGACACC
Organism: uncultured Polynucleobacter sp.; assembly: GCA_937863045.1. GTDB lineage: Bacteria > Pseudomonadota > Gammaproteobacteria > Burkholderiales > Burkholderiaceae > Polynucleobacter. Next base: position 22,113 of record CALMBU010000091.1, read on the forward strand.
GTGATCGCAGAATTGACCGCGATTCGCGGTATTGGTCGTTGGACAGCGGAAATGTTTTTGATCTTCTATTTGATGAGACCCAATGTCTTGCCTTTGGATGACATTGGCTTGATCAAAGGCATCTCTTTGGCTTACTTCAGTGGCGAACCAGTCTCGCGCAATGAAGCCAAGGAAGTCGCAGCCAATTGGACCCCTTGGCAAACAGTGGCCACCTGGTACATGTGGCGCAGTATTGATCCAATCCCCGTCGAGTATTGATTCAATACTTGTCGAATATCAGGCTTTTTAAGCCGCCAAAATAAATATAAGCCATTGATTTTAAATAACTATTCATAAAACTAGGCGTCTGCCTCGCAAGCCATTAGAATAGAGTCTATGAAAATCACTTTCCTTGAATTCGAGCAGCCAATCGCTGAACTCGAGCAAAAAATTGAAGAATTACGTTTTGTTCAAGATGAGTCTGCAGTCGATATTTCTGAAGAAATCGGCAAGCTTTCTGAAAAAAGCCAACTGCTCACCAAAGACCTCTATACCCGCTTAACTCCATGGCAAGTGGCGCAAATCGCGCGTCATCCACAGCGTCCGTACACCATGGATTACGTGAACAACATCTTCACTGACTTCCATGAACTGCATGGCGACAGAAACTTTGCCGATGATCAATCCATCATCGGTGGTTTGGCCAGATTCAATGGCATGCCTTGCATGGTCATCGGTCATCAAAAAGGTCGTGACACCAAAGAGCGCGCGATGCGTAACTTCGGTATGAGCCGTCCTGAGGGTTATAGAAAAGCAAAACGCTTGATGCGTTTGGCAGAAAAATTCAATGTGCCAGTTTTCACATTTGTAGATACACCAGGCGCCTTCCCAGGCATTGACGCTGAAGAGCGCAACCAATCAGAAGCGATTGGCCATAACTTATTTGTTCAAGCAGAACTCAGAGTGCCCATCATCTCCACCATCATTGGTGAAGGTGGCTCAGGCGGTGCTCTAGCGATTGCGATGGGCGATGTGGTGCAAATGTTGCAATTTGCCACTTACTCAGTGATCTCACCAGAGGGTTGTGCATCGATTCTTTGGAAGACCGCAGAGAAAGCACCAGAAGCTGCCGAGCAATTGGCTTTGACAGCACTTCGTTTAAAAGCTTTGGGCTTGATTGACAAGATTGTCAGTGAACCTTTAGGTGGTGCACACCGTGACCATGCTGGTATGGCCGCATTACTGAAGCGTGCCTTGGCTGATTCTTTGCGCCAATTCCAAACCATGGGTGTGGATGAGTTGCTTGAACGTCGTCACGAGCGCTTGATGAGCTATGGCAAGTTCAAAGACAGCAGCAAAGACAAGTAAACCCGCTGGAACAAAAACACCGCCTGCACAACTGGCGGTGGCTTTCAGTGGTGGACTTGATTCAACTGTATTACTTCACGCCACCATCAAAGCGCATGGCAAGAAAAATGTGCATGCCTTTCATGTGCATCACGGTATTCAAAAAGAAGCAGACCAATGGCAAGCTCACTGCAAAGCAGTGGCCAAGAAATTCGGTTGTCACTTTGACACCAGAAACGTCAAACTCAACAAACCATCCAATATCGAATCTCAAGCCAGAAACTTGCGCTACGAGTCATTGACTCAGATGTGCCAAGCGCACAACATTCAAGACCTATTGCTTGCTCACCATTTGGATGACCAAGCGGAAACTGTGTTGATTCAGTTGATGCGCGGTGCTGGTTTACCTGGTCTTTCAGCCATGCCCCAAGTCAAATCAAAAGAACTGATTCATTTGTGGCGTCCGTTTTTAAACATGCGCCGCAAAGATCTAGAGATCTATGCCAA
>CALMBU010000092.1 GCA_937863045.1 uncultured Polynucleobacter sp.
GACGCCTTCTTTACTGAGTCTGCCGCGCTGATCAACACTGACCATCAACACCAGGCTGCCGTACAAAGCCCTACCACCAACTCTTGGAAAGTGAGCGGTGCCGTGTGCCTCAATTTGACGGCGCATGGCATCGTAATATTGTGCAAACACCACGGACTTGGCACTGGTCGCAGTCACCGCAGCACGTCTTGGTTGCTGACCTTGTTTTTGCAAACGTTTTGCCAACTCTGCTTCAAGTGGATTTGCTTCTGACGTTGCCAAAGAACTTTTACCTTGCAAGGTATTAGCTTGATTTTCTCGCCCAGCATTGATTTGCGACAGCAGTCGCTTTTGGTCTGCCTGCATTTTTTCTAACTGCTCAGCCAGCTTTGGATCAGCCCGACGCAGCGCACTTGCTTGCCCCTCGGTTAGCTCACCACCACCATTCAAGTTAGCTTGAGCCAATCGCTTTGGATTAATGGGGGCTGTTTGACTACTGGCATTCACCAACACCACACTCAATGGCGTTTTTAAACGTCGCTCTTGTTCGGACTCGGCGTGCCATTTGAACGCCAACAGAATTGCATGCAATACCAATGAAGCAAGCAAGGCATAAACAATTGGCTTTTTCCAATCTTGCCAATCGATATTAAAAAACTTATTCAGCGGTACTTGGCTTGACATCATTTTCAGGAATCGCTTTTAATGAATCAGCTTCTTGAGAATTCTTTGCATCCTCAAGCTCATCAAACTCATCTAGCTCATTATTTTCAATTGCATCAGATTGAATTAAACCCAAGTAGCGCACGCTAGCCACAAGAGCCAAGAAATCAATATCCACCACTTCAACTACAGCTCTAGCACCTCTGGCTTGCTCTGCCAATTCTGGAACATTCAAACGCAAAGGAATTTCTTCAACCCGTGCCTGGCCCTCTTTGAGATGTCTCACAACCCCCCTCCAAGGCAGGCCCTGCTGTTTTAAATGCTGTAAACACCAATAATTTTCCATTTGATTTTGATGTTCACCGTATGCGGCATACGTGCCATCAAAATCTGCGGCAATCGCCATCAAATCAGCATCCTTTGGCTTAAAGGGCGCAACCAACTTGGCGGTCACGCCATGTTGCGCCATGGCAATCAATTGCCACTGATTCACCAAATCAACATAGCGTCTTAACGGTGACGTGCACCAAGCGTAGTTTTCTACACCCAAGCCTTCATGAGGTCCAGGCATTGTTTGCATGCGTGTGCGATGAGGACCCCAACCCTTTTGCGCACGATAAATTCCAGGTACGCTGTGGCTGGCCAATTGATTGCCCCACGTGCTGTTGCAATAAATCATCCATTCAGCAACGATCGAATCCAAAACTGAACCTCGTTGACGCGCTGTGATTTCAACCACGCCATCGGTGACCTTGAAATTAAAGTCACGCGGCAAAGCTGTTGGATCTGGCAAGCCCAATGCTTCTTCTTTCAATCCATTGATAATGCGCTGCTCTTGTCGCTTGGCGTGCAAATGCTTTGCAGACTGCCAAAGAATATTCAGCTCAGCTTGATAAGGTATCGCTGTTTTATTTTTTTCATCAAGCAAAGACTCTTCGGTGACCAAATGCTCCAAATCATCCAAACGAAGGTTCGATGCCATCGGCACTCTCTCAACCTTGGTTGCCGGTGCATGATCACCTTCTAAGATTGGAAGACCCTCACCGTTCAAAGTGACATACAAAGACACAGCAGGTCTTAAAGGTAAATCAAGCGATGCTGACT
>CALMBU010000093.1 GCA_937863045.1 uncultured Polynucleobacter sp.
TGATGGCCAAATTACCGCCGGGTTACAAAGTCGACATTGGTGGCTCTGTGGAAGAAAGCTCTCGCGGTCAAGATTCCATCAATGCCGGCATACCGGTGATGCTCTTTATCACTTTCACATTGTTGGTGATTCAGTTGCGCAGCAGTTCTCGTGCCTTCTTGGTGGTGTTAACAGCACCTTTGGGTATTTCAGGGGTGGCATTGACCTTGCTTTTGTTTAACAAGCCATTTGGCTTTGTGGCCTTATTGGGTTTCATCGCATTGCTGGGCATGATCATGCGCAATTCGGTGATTTTGATTGACCAGATTGAACAGGGTCGCTCTGCTGGTATGCGAGCAAGAGAAGCCATCATTCATGCCTGTGTCACACGCTATCGACCAATCATCTTGACGGCTGCAGCAGCAGTCTTGGCCATGATTCCTTTGTCACGCAGCGTCTTCTGGGGACCGATGGCAATCGCAATCATGGGTGGCTTGATCGTGGCAACGGCTTTGACCTTATTGGCACTGCCAGCGATGTATGCTGCGTGGTTCAAAATTGATAAAAATACGGCTTAAATACATTCACGATCTAAAGAACTTAAAGACTCACTCGCATGCGCATTCCAATTCCTGAAGAAAAAACATTTGTTCATGAATCCATCATCCCCATTCGCTGGGGTGACATGGATGCTTTTGGTCATGTGAACAATGCGGTGTACTTTCGTTATATCGAACAGGCCCGCATCAATTGGTTGGATAGTCTAGGGTTGAACTTTGCTCAGGATGAGCAGGGTGTTGTGGTGGTGAATGCCTTTTGTAACTTCATGAAGCCTGTTGAGTACCCTGCAGACCTCATCATCAAAACCTACATTGCCAACCCCACCCGAGTCGGTTTGGATACCTTCAATGTGATGTCTTTGGTGAGCGACCCAGAAACGGTTCGAGCAACATCTGGCGCAACGATTGTTTGGGTAGACTTTAAGACCCAAAAAGCGGCCTCTTGGCCACCGGAATTAAAAGCCAAGCTCGCTATCTAAAAACCGCATCAAATGCCTTACTCTGGCTTCTTCAATAAAGACGCCAAGAGAGGGTTGAGCTTTTTCTCAGAATTCTTTTTATTTGCACCCTTGGGCTTGGGGGCTGAATTCTTGATTTGGTTGGCCACGGCCAATCCCGCGTTCTTGTAAAGGTCTGTTTTCTTCATGGGCTACTTAATTAAATCATTGATTTATATGATTTTTTTATTTTAATCCGCCTATTGAGGTATTGGCAACTAATTTAGGCTATTTTGTCATCATATGGAGCGCAATCTCTTGCCAGAAACCTAAGTCTTATATAAGATATAAGTCTTGAAGATTGCTTGTTATTTGCCTAAATAGAGAGGGAAACACCATGTTGAAAGCCTATCGTGACCATGTTGCCGAGCGTGCAGCTCTAGGTATTCCACCATTGCCATTGTCAGCTCAGCAGACTGGCGAATTGATTGAGTTGCTTAAGAATCCACCAAAAGGTGAAGATGCAACTCTGGTTGAGTTGATCACTCACCGCGTTCCAGCTGGTGTTGATGATGCAGCCAAGGTCAAAGCCTCTTATTTGGCAGCGGTTGCTTTTGGCAAAGAAAAAACACCATTGATCACCCGTGAAACAGCGACTCAGTTGCTAGGCACGATGCTGGGTGGTTACAACATCTCTCCATTGATTGATTTATTGGATGACGCCACAGTGGGCGGTATCGCGGCTGAGGGATTGAAAAAAACATTGTTGATGTTTGATCAATTCCATGACGTGAAAGAAAAGGCCGACAAAGGCAATGCCAACGCTAAAGCTGTATTGCAAAGCTGGGCAGATGCTGAATGGTTCACAAGCCGTCCTGAAGTTCCTCAAAGCATGACTTTGACCGTGTTCAAAGTCACAGGCGAAACAAACACTGATGATTTGTCTCCAGCACCAGATGCTTGGAGTCGTCCAGACATTCCATTGCACGCATTGGCGATGTTGAAAAACCCACGTGAAGGCATCGAGCCTCAAGAATCCGGCAAAGTTGGCCCGATCAAGCAATTGGCGGCTCTTCAAGCCAAAGGTCATTTGGTCGCTTACGTTGGCGACGTGGTTGGTACAGGTTCATCACGTAAGTCAGCCACCAACTCAGTGTTGTGGTTCACAGGTGAAGACATTCCTTACGTGCCTAACAAGCGTTTTGGTGGTGTTTGTTTGGGCACCAAAATTGCTCCGATTTTCTACAACACCATGGAAGATGCTGGCGCCTTACCGATTGAGTTAGACGTTAACAGCATGAACATGGGTGATGTGATTGAGTTGCGTCCTTATGAAGGTAAAGCACTCAAGGATGGCAAAGTCATCGCTGAATTCAAAGTGAAGTCAGATGTTCTATTTGACGAAGTGCGTGCCGGTGGCCGTATCCCATTGATCATCGGTCGTGGTTTAACAACCAAAGCTCGCGAAGCTTTGGGCTTGCCAGTATCTACATTGTTCCGCTTGCCAACCAATCCAAAGGATTCTGGCAAAGGATTCTCATTGGCCCAGAAGATGGTTGGTCGCGCATGTGGCTTGCCTGAAGGTAAGGGCGTTCGTCCAGGCACTTACTGTGAGCCTAAGATGACAACCGTGGGTTCTCAAGACACCACTGGTCCAATGACTCGTGATGAATTAAAAGATTTGGCCTGTTTGGGTTTCTCATCAGACATGGTGATGCAATCTTTCTGCCACACAGCGGCTTATCCAAAACCAGTGGATGTGAAGATGCACCATGAGTTGCCTGATTTCATCAGCACCCGTGGTGGCGTTTCCTTGCGCCCAGGTGATGGCGTGATCCACTCTTGGTTGAACCGTTTGTTGTTGCCTGACACAGTTGGTACAGGCGGCGACTCACACACACGTTTCCCAATTGGTATTTCATTCCCAGCGGGATCAGGTTTGGTAGCGTTTGCTGCAGCCACAGGCGTGATGCCTTTGGACATGCCTGAGTCTGTGTTGGTGCGCTTCAAAGGCAAAATGCAGCCAGGCGTCACATTGCGTGACTTGGTGAACGCGATTCCTTTGTACGCCATCAAGCAAGGTTTGTTGACCGTTGAGAAGAAGGGTAAGAAAAACATTTTCTCTGGCCGTATTCTTGAAATCGAAGGTTTGCCTGATCTAAAAGTTGAGCAAGCATTTGAATTGTCAGACGCATCTGCAGAGCGTTCAGCGGCTGGTTGTACCGTTCACTTGAACAAAGATCCAATCATTGAGTACATGACCAGCAATATCACATTGATGAAGTGGATGATCGCCAATGGTTACTCTGATGCACGCACATTGGGTCGTCGTATCAAGGCGATGGAAGCCTGGTTGGCAAAACCAGAATTACTCAAAGGTGATGCTGATGCTGAATACGCAGCAGTGATTGAAATTGATTTGGCCGATGTTCATGAGCCAATCGTGGCATGCCCGAACGATCCTGATGATGTGAAGACATTGTCTGAAGTGTCTGGCGCAAAAATTGATGAAGTGTTCATCGGTTCTTGCATGACCAACATTGGTCACTTCCGTGCTGCTTCTAAATTGCTTGAAGGCAAGCGTGATATTCCTGTGAAATTGTGGGTTGCTCCTCCAACCAAGATGGATGCTCAGCAATTGACCGAAGAAGGTCACTACGGTGTGTTAGGTGGTGCTGGTGCGCGCATGGAAATGCCTGGTTGTTCATTGTGTATGGGTAACCAAGCACAAGTTCGTGAAGGTGCTACTGTGATGTCTACTTCGACACGTAACTTCCCGAACCGTTTGGGTAAAAACGCCATGGTGTACCTAGGCTCAGCTGAGTTGGCCTCGATTTGCTCTAAATTAGGCCGTATTCCGACCAAAGAAGAGTACATGACTGACATGGGTGTGCTGAATGCCAGCAGCTCTGAAATCTACAAATATATGAACTTTGATCAAATCAAAGGTTTCAGTGATGTAGCAAAAACAGTGGATGCTTAAGAATTAGTTAGCTAATCGCTTAAGTAAAAACCAAGCAGTCAATCTAAGTAGTAAATCTAAGCAGCAAATATAAGGGGCTTTCTTCGGAAAGCCCCTTTTTCCATCTTGGCTGAAAAAATCATCATGAACAGGTATGCTAGAGGTACTTTACTAATTGATGCATGACATGTTCAAGTTCTCTGACTTAACCATTCCAGTGATACAGGCGCCAATGGCGGGTGGGGTGAACACGCCTGCATTGGTGTCGGCCGCTTCGGACGCAGGAGGTTTGGGTAGCTTTGGTTTTGCCTATTCGACCCCAGAAAAAATCGATGCTGATTTAAAGGCGACCAAAGCGCTCATCAAAAAAGTACCCAACACCAGAATCAATGCCAATTTTTTCGTTTTTAAAGAACCTGTCATGCCTGCTGAAAAAGAGCAGCAACAGGCATTGAGTGATCTAAAAGATGTGGTGGATTCATTGGGGGTGACTGTGGCTATTCCAAAGCCACCATATATTCCGGATTTGCAAGCCATGCTTGAGCCAATTTGGATACACCAACCACAGGTGCTGACCTTCCATTTTGGTTTGCCACCTCAGCAGGTGATTGAAAAAGCCCATTCATTGGGTATCACCGTGGGTGTCACAGCGACCTCCTTAGAAGAAGCTTTGGTGATTCAATCGGCGGATGTTGACTTTGTGGTTGCGCAAGGCATTGAAGCCGGCGGTCATCGAGGTATCTTCGATCCACAGGGCGTTGATCAACAGTTGACTTTAAAAGACTTGGTTCAAGAGTTAGATCAGCATCTGCAAATACCGATTGTGGCGGCTGGCGGCATCATGAATGGTCATGATATCCACGCAGTCATACGAGCCGGCGCATCGGCTGCGCAGATGGGCACTGCATTCTTGGTGACCACTGAAGCTGGATCAAGTCCTGCTCATCGTCGTTTTGTATTGAGTAAGCATGAGTTGGGCACAGCATTCACCAGGGCTTTTTCAGGTCGTCCTGCGCAGGGAGTTAAAAATCAATACATGTCACTGATGGAAGGTAAAACTTATTTGCCATTCCCGGTGCAAAATAATATGACTGCGCCAATGAGGCAGTGGGCTGCACAGCATGATGAAGGAGATTATCAAAATCTTTGGGCTGGCACTGCTTACGCCATAGCACGAGCCATGTCAGTCGCTGAATTGATGACAACCTTATCAAATGAATACCAAGCGGCGGGGAAGTGATCATGAGTATTCAGAATCCTCAAAGTCTCCATAATGTTCAGCATTCATTGCAAGCGTGGTTAGATGGCAGTGGAAATGCAGCCGATTTGATTCAGGCCTTTCGCGTCTTTTGCAAAGACAGTCAGTTACCAGAAAAATATGGCACAGCCCTTGAGAACGTTTTATCGAGGGTGGAGTCATCATCACTCTTCACGGAGGAGAGTTGCTCCTTCAGTAAAAAAGACCTGGCCAATGCTTTGAGTATTTGGCTAGAAAAAGTTCAGCAGTATCAAGCCAAGGAACATTCATGATGAAACAAACTCTGCGCTTGATTATTTGCTCAGTCGCTTTGCTCGCAGTCAATCCCATCGCGGCCTTAGAGTTTTCGGACATTGCCAATGAAGGCGAAATCAAGTATTTAAAAACACGCCCTGATCCAGGTGCCTACAGCTATGAATCAAGGGTGATGATCAGCCCGCAAAGCTTGGACTCTGGTGTGGTGACCATTGCGACTTGCCATCGTCAATTAGATCCAATCAGGAAAGTGGTGATTATTTTTAATGAAAATAGAATTAAAAAGATCACGGTTAAATCCCTAGAAAAAATGAGCTCGGCTGAAGTCAAAGACAATCGGGTGACTCTCACTGACGTTGAGCGCGGCGCATCGATTTGCATTGACTTGGAATCCAGGGCTCTCGATAAAGTATCGCCAGAACGATATACCTTGAATGCTGGACCTTTGATGCGCCGTTACTTTGATGGTTACTTGCCCATGAGTGCTGTCGTGCGTGTTGACTGGCCTAAAAACATGCTGGCACTAGAAAAAACATTTCCTGTGGCACAAGATGGGGTGAAAGTCGCTCAGGGAATTGATGGTGTGCAATTAGACATGATTTTTGCGGGCAGGATGACCGCGCAAATCCACCTAAAAAAGCCTCAGTGAATCAACTTTGATTCAGCTCGTCGCTCAAGCGCTTTCTGGCATTGTTCAGTTTGGTCCAATGAAGTATTGAAAATACAAACATCGGGATCAGTGCAACAAAAATCAGTTTGGGTATAAAGATCGCTGCCCAGCAACAGCCCATGGCGATGCCATAGGCATACCCGGTATCGATCGGCTGACTGACTCTCTTGTTTTCATACATCTTAAGAAAGCCACCTTTGATCGATTTGAGCAAAAAGAAAAACCAAATCACATTGAAAACAGGAATGAGTAACAGCCAGGCCATACCAGGAGCTTGAGTCCTGTATTCAGGATCAATGGCTTTGATGGTTTTGCTGATAGCCCTGATGTAAAAAATAAAAGTAACAAAAGGGATGATGATCAAGAAGGCGGCAAACAAATTATTACTCCTGTGTCTCTTTTTATAAGAAAATACCACGTATTCATCTTAAAGAATCATTACACATTATGTCCATACTTTTAAACGCACAAGAAACCCAGTTGGTTTTGGTTGATTATCAAAGCAAATTGATGCCCGTGATCCATCAGGCAGAGCAGGTATTGGCCAATGCGGTGCGCTTGGCAAAAATTGCCAAGTTATTGCAACTGCCCATCATTGGTACTGAGCAAAACCCTGAAAAATTGGGACCCAATGATGCTCAACTGAAAGCTCTTTGCCAAAAGACTTTGACCAAGATGTATTTCGGTGCCTGCGCGGATGGTTTGGTGGATGAGTTAAGAGCACCTCCTAAGCCGATGGGCAATGCCAGAAGTTTGCC
>CALMBU010000094.1 GCA_937863045.1 uncultured Polynucleobacter sp.
TTGGCACATTGATTGTGCTTTTTTACTCAATCCCATCAGTCAGTCAACCCCAACAGATCCTGAGGTTTCAAAATGGTTCGGGTTTGGTGAGGTGACTAATGGACGTATTAAAAGAGTGCTCAACCTTGCAACAAAAAATTAAACCGCCAAAGCATCCAATATTTCTGTTTCAAGCTGCACTTGGATCTTTGAATCCTTCGACAGATTATGTCCGTCCAACAAGAAGACGTCTTCAATGCGTTCGCCCAATGTATTGATTCTGGCGGTGTGCAAAGAAATATGATGCTCAGCCAAAATCTTGGCTATGGCGTAGAGGAGTCCTGTTCTGTCATTGGCAGACACTGATAAGACATAGTATTGACCACGTTCATCAGCTCTCAGACTGACGCGAGGTTGAATCGGAAAGCTTCTTGATTGTCTGGATAAGCGACCCTTGCTTGGAATGGGGAGCGGGGCACTCTGTTGAAGCATCACAGCCAAGTCATGTTCAACCAATTGAATGATGTCGCGATAGTGACCACCTTCACGCAATAAATTCGTACCAGCAATTTGGAAAGTATCCAAGGCATAGCCATGTTGTGTTGTGTGAACCTTGGCATCCAAAATTGAAAAGCCTTGTTGATCAAAATAAGCGCAAATCCTAGCAAATAGATCGACTTGATCCTTCACATAAACACCAACCTGCAGGCCCTCACCAATTTGAGATAAGCGAGCTCTAACAATTGGCTCTTGATGGTTGACGCGGCTATGTAAATGTTTGGTGAGCCAAGCAATATCACTGGGCTCATGCCTTAAGAAGAAAGAGATGTCTAATTGTTTCCAGAGATTCTCATGGGCATCAGCTTGCAAACCAAAGAGACGCAACATTTGTTTAGCCTCTGACTGATTCTGCTCTAACTCAGAGCTAAGATCATGTTGCTCGCCACCCAAGATACGCAAAGTCAGCTTATACAAATCTTCCAAAAGTTTGCCTTTCCAGGCATTCCATACTTTTGGACTTGTTCCTCTCACATCTGCAACGGTCAACAAATAAAGCGCTGTTAAGCGTCTTTCAGTTTTTACTTTCTTGGCAAACGCCTTGATCACATCTGGATCGCTGATATCTTGTTTTTGTGCCACTTGGCTCATGGTCAAATGCTCAGCAACCAACCAAACCAATAGATCTGTATCTTCTTTGCTCAAGCCATGCTGTTTGGCAAACATTCGCGCATCTTTTTTACCAAGATCAGAATGATCGCCACCGCGTCCTTTGGCGATATCATGGAACAAAGCCGCCAAGATCAGAAGCCATGGCTTGTCATAGTTCGCTGCCAGTTGGCTGCAGAATGGGAATTCATGGGTGTGTTCCACAATCCAGAAGCGGCGCACATTGCGAAGCACCATCAAGATGTGTTGATCAACTGTGTACACATGAAACAAATCATGCTGCATCTGCCCAACTATTTTCCTAAAGGCAGGTAAATACCGACCCAAGACACTGGTTTGATTCATCATGCGGAATGCATTGGTGACGCCGTGAGGTTGGCGCACAATCTCCATGAAGTATTCACGGTTTTCAGCTTGATTGCGCCATTGAGCATCCATGAGATTTCTGGCGTTATACAAACCTCTTAAAATTTGAGCAGAAAAGCCTTTGACCCCAGGCGTTTTTGTGTACAGCAAAAATGCTCGCAAAATTTGATTGGGATGTTTTTCAAATAAATTAGGATCAACAATATCCAGCAAACCTTGCCTCTCAACAAAATGCTCTGAGACTGGTCTAGTGATTCTTGATTCTTTGGGAAAGAGAATCGCTTCGATGTTCTGTAGAAGAATTTCATTGAGCTGGGTCACGGCTTTAGCGGCCCAGTAATACTGCTTCATGATTTTTTCACTGGCACGGGTGCCATTTTCTGAAGTCAGACCAAATGATTCAGCCAACTGAGTCTGTAGATCAAACACCAAAACATCTTGACGTCGTTTCGCAACCAAATGCAATTGAGTGCGCAAAGTTTGCAATAACTTTAGATTCTTATTGATCTCTAAAGACTCACGCTTGGTAAGAAGACCTTTTTTATGTAAATCAGAAAAGCTATTGCCGAGCTTGGCAGCTTTGGTCATCCAAAGAATGACCTGAAGATCTCTCAAGCCACCTGGACTCTCTTTGCAATTAGGCTCTAAGGAATAGGGTGTGTCGTTGTATTTATGGTGGCGTTGGCGCAGCTCTAATAACTTCGCCTGATAAAAGGCCTTGGCATCCATCGCAGCATCAAACTGCACCAAGAAGCGACGGTATAGTTTTTTATCTCCACCGACCAGGCGAGATTCTAAAAGCGCGGTTCTAACTGTGATATCAGCCGCCGCTTCTTCTAGGCACTCTTCAATATTCCGAACTGAAGACCCAATCTCAATGCCAAAGTCCCAGCAACGAGTGATAAAGCTTTCTACTTTGGGTTGCGCCAGGGCCAACTCATCGGCGCTGAGTTTTTCAGAAAGCAGCACCAAGATATCAACATCTGAATAAGGATATTGCTCAGCGCGGCCAAATCCACCAACCGCAACAAGCGCAGCGTAATCATCCAAGCCATTCTCTTGCCATGCCAATAACAACTGCTGATCAATCAGCTGGCAGATATCTTTGGTTAATTTATGGACGTTTAAATCTTTTTTGAACTCTTCTAAGCGAGCCTCGCGACGTGTCTTTAGAGTTGCAAGGGTGTCCATTTTGCTGAATTAAGGTCTGAACTTGAGATTGCCAACGCAAGCTGGTGGCGGTGGACTGCCTGCAGAATAGGTCAACACTTCAACCCCGGTTGGGGTCACCAAGCAAGTATGTTCCCATTGAGCCGAAAGACTGCGATCCTTGGTCTTAACCGTCCACTGATCGGGCATGGTTCTGATATCTCGTTTACCGGCATTGATCATGGGTTCAATGGTGAAGGTCATGCCTTCATGCAATTGCTCACCCAAACCTGGCTTTCCATAATGAACAATTTGTGGTTCATCGTGGAATACCTGACCAATGCCATGACCGCAATATTCTCTGACCACGGAATACCCAGCATTTTCAGCATGGGTTTGAATCGCATAGCCAATATCACCCAAAGTACAGCCCGGTTTGACCTGTGCAATACCCAGCCACATGCACTCATAAGTGATTTGTGACAGTCTTTTAGCCAAAATTGATGGCTCACCAACCGCAAACATGCGGCTGGTATCACCGTAGTAGCCTGTTTGAGTGATCACAGTGATGTCTAGATTGACCACATCGCCATCTTTTAGGATCCGGTCGCCTGGAATACCATGGCAAATCACATCATTCACGGATGTGCAGATGGATTTCGGGAAGGGCGGATAGCCTGGAGGCTGGTAATTAAGAGGGGCTGGGACCGTTTTTTGGACATTGACCATGTAATCATGGCAAATCTGGTCCAATTCCCCGGTCGTAATGCCTGCCTTGATAAAGGGGGTCACATGATCCAGTACCTCACTGGCCAAGCGACCAGCTTCGCGCATACCGGCGATAAATTCTTGAGAAGTGGGTTTTTTGGTTTCGGTCAACATACCCCGATTATCCAGCATAAATTCATTGTTTTCATGGCTCTAATGCGATTTTTAGGGTAGAATACACACACTGTTTCAGATGGTCTGGAGCAGAATCACGAACCAAGCCGTCCAGGGTGGCACTTTTTAGTGCAGTCAGGACTTGGTTCTAGACACAACCCTTAGGAGATTTACATGTCAGTGACTATGCGTCAAATGCTAGAAGCCGGTTGCCATTTTGGGCACCAAACTCGCTTCTGGTCACCAAAGATGGCCCCTTATATTTTCGGTCATCGCAACAAAATTCATATTATTAACCTCGAAAAAACACTTCCAATGTTCTTGGAAGCGCAAAAGTTCGTGCGTCAAGTAGCTTCAAACCGCGGCACTATTTTGTTTGTCGGTACAAAGCGTCAATCAAAAGAGATCATTGCTGAAGAAGCAACTCGTGCTGGCATGCCTTTCGTTGATGCTCGCTGGTTGGGCGGTACATTGACCAACTTCAAAACAGTTAAAGGTTCAATCAAGCGTCTTAAAGACATGACTGCTGCTCGCGAAAATGGCGATTGGGAGCGTTTGTCTAAGAAGGAAGCTTTGACAACCAGCCGTGATATCGAGAAATTAGAGAAATCATTGGGCGGTATTCAGGATATGGCTGGCACACCTGATGCGATTTTCGTGGTGGACGTTGGTTACCACAAGATTGCTTTAACAGAAGCTAAGAAATTAGGTATTCCAGTGATTGCTGTGGTTGATACAAACCACTCGCCTGAAGGTGTTGATTACATCATTCCAGGTAACGATGACTCAAGCAAGGCAGTTGCTTTGTATGTTCGTGCAATGGCTGATGCCATTTTGGAAGGCAAAGCAAACGCAGTGAAGCAAGTATTAGAAGCCGTTAAAGGCGATGCTGACGAGTTCGTTGAAGAAGGAAAGGGCGAGTAATGGCTGCAATTTCTGCTGCAATGGTTGGCGAACTACGCGCCAAAACTGATGCTCCAATGATGGAGTGCAAAAAAGCCTTGACTGAAGCTGATGGCGACATGGCTAAAGCAGAAGAAATTCTGCGTGTAAAACTTGGAAGCAAGGCTGGTAAAGCTGCTTCACGTGTTACAGCTGAAGGCGTTATCACTGCATTCATCAACGGCACAACTGGCGCATTGCTAGAAGTTAACTGTGAAACAGACTTTGTTTCTAAGAATGATGACTTCTTGGCTTTGAGCAATGCTTGCGCTCAATTGGTTGCTGAAAAGAACCCAGCTGATGTGACTGCTTTATCTGGATTGCCATATGCTGGCAAAACAGTTGAAGAAGTTCGCGCTGAATTGATCGGTCGTATTGGTGAAAACATGTCATTGCGTCGTTTCACACGTTTTTCAGGTGAGAACAAGTTGGTGTCTTACTTGCACGGTACACGCATCGGTGTGATGGTTGAATACACTGGTGACGATACAGCTGCTAAAGACGTTGCTATGCACATTGCTGCGATGAAGCCAATTGCTTTATCTGCTGCAGACGTGCCTGCTGACAAAATCGCTACAGAGAAGAGTGTTGCTGAACTAAAGGCTGCTGAATCAGGCAAGCCAGCAGAAATCATCGCTAAGATGGTTGAGGGCTCAGTTCAGAAGTACTTGAAAGAAGTTTCTTTGTTGAATCAAACTTTTGTTAAAAACGACAAACAAACTGTAGAGCAAATGTTGAAGGCTGCTAACACAACCATCAAGGGCTTTACGATGTATGTTGTTGGTGAAGGTATTGAAAAGCGTCAAGATGACTTTGCTGCTGAAGTTGCTGCGCAAGTAGCTGCTGCAAAAGCCACGGCCTAAGTAGTTCTTGTAGTTCAAAAAGGCACGGGGCTAAAACCTTCGTGCCTTTTATACTTTTGTAACTTGATGAATGCTTAATAAAAAGAGAGACTGACCATGCCAGCTTATAAAAAAGTTTTGCTCAAACTATCAGGTGAAGCCTTAATGGGCGATGACTCTTATGGTATCAACCCAGGCACCATTGATGCCATGGTGGCTGATGTCGCTGAGGTGGTGCAAACCGGTATTCAGTTAGCCATCGTGATCGGTGGCGGCAATATCTTTAGAGGTGTGGCTGGTGGTGCTGCTGGTATGGATCGCGCAACCGCTGACTACATGGGCATGTTAGCCACGATGATGAACGCACTGGCTTTGCAAGATGCCTTGCGTCAAAAAGGCGTGGAGGCCCGCGTTCAATCTGCCTTAAGAATGGATCAAGTTGTAGAGCCTTACATTCGTCCAAAAGCCATTCGTCACATGGAAGAAGGCAAGGTGGTGATTTTTGCTGCTGGTACTGGTAACCCATTCTTTACCACTGACACTGCCGCCGCTTTGCGTGGCGCAGAGATGGGTGTTGAGGTTGTTTTGAAGGCAACCAAGGTGGATGGCATTTACACCAGTGATCCGAAAAAAGATCCAACCGCCACTCGTTACGACACCATTACTTTTGATGAAGCCATCATCAAAAACCTACAAGTCATGGATGCCACAGCATTTGCCTTGTGTCGCGATAGAAAATTACCCATCAAAGTTTTTTCAATCCTCAAGCCTGGTGCATTAAAGCGCGTGGTGATGGGTGATAGTGAAGGTACTTTGGTACACGTTTAAAAGGAAACATCATGTCTGCTAATGAAATTAAAAAAAATACAGAACAGAAGATGACCAAATCGATTGAGTCATTGAAATCTAATTTGCAAAAAATCAGAACGGGTCGTGCTCACCCAGGCATCTTGGAGCAGATCAACGTTGATTACTACGGCAATCCGACACCTTTGGCTCAAGTGGCTAACTTGGGTTTGGCTGATGCCAGAACATTGACCGTTCAGCCTTGGGAAAAAACCATGATGGGCGCAGTTGAAAAAGCCATCCGCGAATCTGATTTGGGCCTTAATCCAGCCACTCAGGGCAACATCATTCGCGTGCCAATGCCAGCATTGACGGAAGAGCGTCGTAAAGAGCTGACCAAAGTGGTCAAGGGTGAGGGCGAAGATTCAAAAATTGCAGTGCGCAATCTAAGGCGTGACGCGAATGAATCTTTGAAAAAATTAGCCAAAGATAAAGAAATCTCAGAAGATGATGAGCGTCGCTCACAAGATGAAGTTCAAAAAATGACTGATCGTTTTGTTGCTGAAATTGACAAGATCATCTCTGATAAAGAAAAAGAGATCATGACCGTTTAAGCCAAGCTTAAATAGTCTTTATATGGTCAAAAAATCCAATCCCTCTCACATCAGCACAACTGTGGCTGTGCCCGATGTGGCGAGTATCCCCAAGCACCTTGCCATCATCATGGATGGCAACGGTCGGTGGGCGACCAAGCGTTTTTTACCAAGAGTGGCGGGGCACTCGCAAGGACTCAATACAGTCAGAGAGATTGTCAAAGAATGCGGCGATTTAGGCGTTGAGTATTTGACTCTTTTTGCCTTCAGTTCAGAAAACTGGCGCAGACCTGCAGAAGAAGTTGGTTTTTTAATGAAGTTATTCTTAACGGCATTAGAAAAAGAAGTTTCTCGTCTTGATAAGAACAATGTTCGCTTGAGAGTGGTCGGCGATCTCACCAGGTTTGATCAACAGATTCAAGAACGCGTTATAGAGGCAGAAGAAAAAACTGCACGCAACACAGGGCTAAATCTCACCATCGCTGCCAACTATGGCGGTCGCTGGGATATGTTGCAAGCAGTGTCAGCTTGCCTAAAAGCAAATCCGACCATCACCCCTGAAGGTGTGACGGAAGATTTGTTAACGCCTCACTTATCAATGTCGTATGCGCCTGAGCCCGATCTGTTCATCAGAACAGGCGGCGAACAAAGAATCAGTAACTTTTTACTCTGGCAATTAGCTTATACAGAGCTTTATTTCACAGACTTGCTGTGGCCTGATTTTGATGCCAAAGCACTACAAGAGTCCTTTGCTTGGTACCGAGAGCGCGAGCGACGTTTTGGGCGGACCAGCGCTCAAGTGATTGAAGCGGAAAAATAGAACAGCATGCTAAAAACCAGGGTCATCACTGCACTTGTTCTATTGGGTATTTTTTTACCAGTACTCTGGTTTGCTCCATTGATTTATTTGGGCGCATTGATTGCAATCGTGATCACCTTAGCGGCATGGGAATGGTGGAAATTGCTATTCCCAAATAATCAGCGCAGAGCATATTCATACGCAGGCTTGTGTCTTCTTAATTTAGTGGCTTGGCTGATGTATGCCGACATTGAAGCCGTCAAGATTCTTTTATGGCTGACCTTGGGCTTTTGGTTGCTGGTGGTGCCATTCATCATGAAGCAATCTTTGCAGTTATCACTTCAATCATGGCGCTGGCCTTTGGCCGCGATTGGCTTATTCATCCTGCCGGCTTGTTGGTTTGCCTTGATGCATTTGCGCGCAGTGAGCATGTCGCTATTTTTATCTGTGCTCGTTTTGGTCTGGGTTGCTGATATTGGCGCCTATTTTGCTGGCAAAGCATTTGGTAAACACAAGCTTGCCAATCAATTAAGCCCTGGCAAATCAATTGAAGGTGCGGTTGGTGGTTACTTAATGGTGATGGTCATTGGTGTTCTTGGCGCCACTTTATTCTCCGATCATCCGTACACGCAAGGCAATTTCTTTGCCTTGATTCAATCCTCTTGGGGGTGGTCAGGCATGATTCTTGTGACTGCTCTCTGTGTTGCGATGAGTATTCAGGGTGACTTGTTTGAATCACAACTCAAGCGCGTTGCTGGAGTCAAAGACAGCAGTTCTTTATTGCCCGGTCACGGTGGTTTCTTAGATCGCATTGATGCACTTTTGCCAGTCTTGCCATTGGCAGGCTTGATCATTTTGATGGCGAGCTAAACCATGAGACATATTTGCGTTCTTGGTTCAACGGGATCGATCGGAGTCAGCACTCTGGATGTGATTCGCGCTCATCCTGATTTATTCAAGGTTGAATCATTAACCGCTCATTCAAATATCGAATTGCTCGCAAAGCAGTGTGCTGAATTCAAACCTCAAATGGTGGTGCTTGGCTCGGCAGACGCTGCGAATCATTTGAATGATCAATTAAAGGCCATGGGCCTTTCCATCACAGTTGAACATGGCGCCAAAGCTTTGGTGACAGCTTCAACATTGAGCTCAGTTGATACGGTGATGGCAGCGATTGTTGGAGCGGCGGGTTTAATGCCGACCATTGAAGCAGCCAAATTAGGTAAGCGGGTTTTATTAGCCAATAAAGAAGCCTTGGTGATGGCGGGCGATCTTTTCATGTCGGCAGTTGCCAGCGGTGGCGCCGAACTCTTGCCCATAGACAGTGAGCACAACGCGATTTATCAATGCTTGCCTGATGCCAATACCTCTAATGGTGGCTCTCGAGGTAGATACTCAGCCTTGGGAGTTAAAGAAATTTTGTTGACTGCCTCAGGCGGTCCATTCAGAAATCATTCCTTAGATCAATTAAAAGAAGTGACGCCTGAGCAAGCCTGTGCGCATCCCAATTGGGTCATGGGTCGAAAAATTTCAGTCGATTCAGCCACGATGATGAATAAAGGTTTGGAGGTCATTGAGGCACATCATTTATTTGGCGTGCCGGCGCAACAAATCAAAGTATTGATCCATCCCCAAAGCGTGGTTCACTCGATGGTCAGATACATTGATGGATCAGTGATTGCACAGCTTGGCCAACCTGATATGAAAACACCCATCGCTTATGGATTAGGCTGGCCTTTAAGAATTGATGCTGGAGTCCAAGAGTTGGATTTCACGGCGGCACATGACCTGAGTTTTGAGCCTGTTGATTTGAATCGTTTTCCCTGCTTGTCCTTGAGCTACCAGGCATTAGCTGCTGGCGGCTTGGCGCCAACCATTTTGAATGCTGCCAATGAGGTGGCTGTGGATTCTTTCTTGAACCATGGGATTCGATTCACGCAAATTGCAGAATTGGTTGAGCGTGTATTGAATCAAACGCAGGTGAGTGGGGCGATGAGTCTTGATGGCATTCTAGAAGCTGACAAGGCGGCACGTCAGCATGCCCAAACAATGGTCGAAGGATTGAACGCATGACAGTGATTTGGAGTTTATTGGCCTTTTTGGTGGCTTTGGGTCTATTGGTGAGCTTTCATGAGTATGGCCATTACAGTGCCGCAAGAATGTGCGGCGTCAAGGTATTGAGATTTTCCGTTGGTTTTGGCAAAACCATTTGGACTTATCAAAAAACACCAGATTCCACAGAGTGGGCTCTGAGCAGTTTGCCTTTGGGCGGTTACGTCAAAATGGATGAAGAATCTTTCAGAAGCCAAAAACTCTGGAAGCGGTCTTTTATCGTTGCTGCCGGCCCTTTGGCTAACTTTATTCTGGCCGTCGTCTTTTTGACCATTTTGTTCGCCTCCGGCGTTCCTCAAATTCCTTCTAAATTGGTTGAACCTGATAAAACCAGCGTCGCCTATGAAGCAGGTATTTATGCTGGCGACACCGTGGTTGGCTGGAAATCAGAGGGTGACAGCTCATTTCGCCCTATTGCAAGCTGGAATCAGTTGAGGTGGCGCTTGATGGATGCTGTGACTGGTGGTGACGGGTTTGTGGTGAAGGTCAAAACCCTCCAAGGAATTGAGCAAGATGTTGTTTTTAAAACAGAAAAAATGCCGATTTTGACCCCAGACACTGATCCATTGGCACAATTGGGCATGAAACCAGATGTGAGTGAGCCAATTGGCATTTTTGAGCTCAAATTGGGCATTTTTCAAGCCATCAGCGTTGCAACTGAGAGGGTTTGGGATATCAGCGTGATCTCTGTGCGCATGTTGGTGGGCATATTCACCGGTGAATCATCGATCAAACAGATTGGTGGTCCTTTGAGCATTGCTGATATGGCGGGTAAAACAGCTCAAGTGGGTTGGCAGTCTTATTTGGGGTTTTTGGCGATGATCAGTATCAGCCTCGGAATCCTTAATTTGATCCCATTACCCATGCTAGATGGCGGTCAGCTACTGTATGATGGATGGGAATTGTTGTCTGGTAAACGCATTCCAGATGGCATACAAAATGTATTACAAAGAGTTGGCATGGGTAGCCTGCTGTTTTTAACCTTTTTGGCTTTGTTTAACGATATTTCTAGATTGTTTTTACGTTGAAAATACATCATAAATTCATAAAAACACCATTGGCCGCCATTGCGGTCAGTTTGCTTTCAGCCCCATTGATGGCGGCTGATCCATTTGTGGTGAAAGATATCCGCGTTGAGGGTCTGCAGCGCGTAGAGCCAGGCACAGTTTTTAGTTATTTACCGGTGAGGGTTGGTGAAACCTTCACTGATGACAAGGGCGCTGATGCGATTCGCGCACTTTATAACACTGGATTTTTTAAAGATGTGAAAGTCGAGTCCGATGGCCAAGTGTTGGTTGTCCGAGTTGAAGAGCGCCCAGCAGTTTCCCAACTTGAATTCACTGGCATCAAAGAGTTTGATAAAGATGCTTTGAAGAAGTCTCTCAGGGCCGTTGGTGTTGCAGAAGCTCGCTACTACGACAAAGCCCTGATCGATAAAGCTGAACAAGAACTTAAACGTCAATATGTTTCACGCGGTTTTTATGCCGCTGAAGTTATCACCACTGTTACTCCAGTTGAGAGAAACCGTGTGGCGATTGTCTTCAACGTGGATGAAGGTCAAAAATCCAAGATTTTGCAAATCAATATTGTTGGTAATCAAGCTTTCAAAGAAAAACAGTTGCGTGAAGAAATGCAACTATCAACACCTAACTGGTTATCTTGGTACACCAAGAATGATCTGTATTCCAAGCAAAAGCTAACAGCCGACCTAGAGGCGATTCGCTCTTTCTACCTGAACCGTGGTTACTTAGAGTTTGTGATTGAGTCAACGCAGGTTTCGATCACACCAGACAAAAAAGGCATTTACCTCAACATCAATATCCGAGAAGGCCAACAATACAAAGTTGCATCATTGAAGTTGGCTGGAGAACTATTGGGCAAGGATGAAGAGTTGACCAAGTTGGTGAAGTTAAAAGTGGGCGATGTCTTTTCATCGGCCAAGTTGACTGAAAGTACCAAAGCCATTGCCGATAAGTTAGGCGCTTATGGTTACGCCTTTGCAGCAATCAATCCGCAGCCCAATCTTCAAAAAGACAAGCAAGTTGTTGATTTGAGTTTGATTGTCGATCCAGGTAAACGAACTTATGTTCGAAAAATCAATATCACTGGTAACAATAAAACACGTGATGAAGTGATCCGTCGCGAAATGCGCCAATTAGAGAGCTCATGGTTCGATAGTGAAAAACTCAAACTTTCAAAAGATCGTATCAATCGTCTTGGTTATTTCACAGATGTTGACGTTATCACTGAAGATATTCCAGGCACAAATGATCAGGTGGACGTAGGTATCAAAGTGGCAGAAAAGCCAACCGGTTCATTGAGTTTGGGCGCTGGCTTTTCATCAACCGACAAATTGATTTTAAGTGCGGGTATCAGGCAGGAAAATGCCTTTGGCACCGGAACCAGTATTGGTTTGAATGTGAACACGGGTCGCGTGAACCAAACCATTGCTTTATCTAACTTCGATCCATACTTCACAGAAGATGGCATCAGCCGCTTCACCGAGGTTTACACCAGAACGCAGAGACCTTTGTTTTTCACCGGTGACTCCGAGTACAAGATTGAGTCAACCGGCGGTAACTTTAAATTGGGCGTACCTTACTCTGAAGTGGACCGAGTTTTCTTTGGTTTAGGTATTGAACAATTGCTGTCTCTTATACACATCTGACGCTGCCGACGATCTACTCTGTGTA
>CALMBU010000095.1 GCA_937863045.1 uncultured Polynucleobacter sp.
TTGCAGAATTTCACGCGGTCTTCTTTTTACATCATTGTCTTTGCTGACAACGATATCTTTCGCTGGTCCTGCAGAGGTCGCTGAGCTTGCAGAAATTGAAAAGATTCAAAGCAATCTCAATCTCCAAAAAGATTGGGCTAAATATCGCTTAGAGAAAAAACAGCATGATTGTTACGATAAGTTTTTCACCAGCCGCTGCCTTGAAAAAGCCCGTGTAGAACACCGTCAAGAAATCAAAGAAATCCGTGCGCAAGAAATACCCATGCGTGAAAGAGAACGCGTTCTCAAAGCCATCGTCAAAGATGAGCAAGATGAGCAAAGAATCAAAGAACGAAACGATCCAGCCAAAGCAAAGCAGCGCGCTGATAACGTCAAAGATTTTGAGCAAAAGCAATTAGATCAAGCCAAGCGTGAACAAGATCTTGTGAAAAAACGTGCTGATTCAGAAAAGCGTGCTCAAGAGAACAAAAAAGGCAATCCGCTTTAATGGCAAAAATTAAATCTGTTTATGTTTGCCAAGCTTGCGGAGGCCTATCGGCAAAGTGGCAAGGTCAATGCCCTAACTGTGAAGCTTGGAACTCCATGGAAGAAACCGTGGAAGACAAACCCTCAAGCAATCGTTTTCAAAGCTTGGCCAAAGCGGCACCAAAACAAAAACTATCCGTTATAGAAGCCGAAGATCTGCCTCGCATCAGCACAGGTGTTGATGAATTTGATCGGGTCTTGGGTGGCGGCTTGGTTACTGGCGGAGTGGCATTGATCGGCGGTGACCCTGGTATTGGTAAATCCACTTTGCTCTTGCAAGCGCTTGCAGCAATGAGTGCGCGAGGTGACTCAGTGCTTTATATCAGTGGTGAGGAATCGGGCGCACAGATTGCCTTGAGAGCAAAACGTTTGGGCATCCAAGCACCTGACTTAGAGGTCTTGGCTGAAATCCAATTAGAAAAATTACTCGCTACCATTGAATCCGCCAGACCCACAGTGGTTGTGGTTGACTCGATACAAACAGTCTACTCAGAAGCCTTGAGTTCTGCACCTGGCTCAGTGGCGCAAGTAAAAGAGTGCGCCGCTCAACTGACTCGCTTGGCTAAAACGACCGGTGTTTGCATGATCATGGTGGGCCACGTCACCAAAGAAGGTAATTTGGCAGGACCAAGGGTCTTGGAACACATCGTTGACACCGTTTTGTATTTTGAAGGCGATACGCACTCATCATTCAGATTGGTGCGAGCTTTTAAAAATCGTTTCGGGGCCGTCAATGAACTAGGTGTTTTTGCCATGACCGATAAAGGTCTTAAAGGTGTGGCCAATCCATCAGCTTTGTTCTTATCTCAGCACGATCAAATTGTTCCTGGTTCTTGTGTGTTGGTCACGCAAGAAGGTAGTCGACCACTACTGGTGGAGATTCAGGCCTTGGTCGATGCTGCCCATGTGCCCAATCCTCGCAGATTGGCCTTAGGACTAGAACAACATCGTTTGGCCATGTTGCTGGCGGTTTTACATCGTCATGCAGGCATCGCTTGTTTTGATCAAGAT
This sequence comes from uncultured Polynucleobacter sp., assembly GCA_937863045.1. Classification (GTDB taxonomy): domain Bacteria; phylum Pseudomonadota; class Gammaproteobacteria; order Burkholderiales; family Burkholderiaceae; genus Polynucleobacter. The sequence goes on from CALMBU010000095.1 coordinate 1,537, forward strand.
GTTTTTTTGAATGCGGTGGGTGGTGTAAAAATCACAGAGCCTGCAGCTGACTTGGCAGTTTTATTGGCGATTCAGTCGTCGATGAAAAATAAAGCACTACCCAAGAATTTGATTGTCTTCGGAGAAGTTGGCTTGGCTGGTGAAATCAGGCCATGCCCAAGGGGTCAAGAGCGCCTTAAAGAAGCTGCGAAACTGGGCTTTAAACAAGCCATCGTTCCCAAAGCCAATGCGCCTAAATCGAACATTCCAGGATTGACCATCATCGCGGTTGATCGCATTGATCAAGCGATTCAAGCTGCTAGAAATCTAGAGTAACAAATTTGTAGTTTAGAGATCAAAGATCTTCTGCTTGTATGAGCAAGACCTGATCATCGCCTGCAGAAACTTCAAGCCATGTGACAGAGATTTCTGGAAAGGCATCAGAGAAGTTTTTAGCTTCGTTGCCAATCTCAAGCACCAACGCACCTTCAGGTTTTAAATAATCTTTGGCGTTCGCAATGATTTTTCGGATGATGTCCATACCATCAGCACCGCCCGCCAAAGAGATTTCTGGTTCGGCATGATATTCCGCTGGAAGGTTGGCCATCGATGTTGCATTCACATACGGTGGATTGCAAATGATCAAATCAAATAAGTTGTCTTCATTGGGTGAGGGCAGTGATTCAAATAAGTCACCCTGATAAACCTCGATTTGTTCACTGAGATTGTGGCGGTCAATATTCTTGGCTGCTAATGCCAATGCCTGCATGCTGATATCAGAACCAGACACTGCCACATCTGGACAAGATAGAGCCATTAAAATTGCCAATGAACCATTGCCCGTGCAGAGGTCTAAGACTTTAGCGCTGGGAGGTAACCAAGGCTCTAAATGACCATCCACAATTAATTCTGCAATGAATGAACGTGGCACGATGCTGCGCTCATCACAATAAAATGGAATGCCCATCAACCATGCTTCGCCCAAGATGTAGGCCAAAGGTTTACGACTGGTGATGCGCTCATTAGCCCAGGCATCGATCTTGGTTTGAATATCGGGCGTGATAGGGGTGTCTAAAGCATCCGCAGCGTCTTCAGGCGGAAAACCCAATGCTGTGGCAATGATCCAAAGGGCTTCGCTTTGTGCATCGATCGCGCCATGGCCATAACTTAAACCAGCAAGGTCTAATTTCTCAGTCAGCTCTTGCCAAGAAACTTCTAAGGTTATTTCAGTATTCATGAATGTGTTGAAAGCGTTAATGCTTAAGCGATTAACTTTTCTAAAACACCTTTGTAAATATTTTTAAGCGGCTCAATATCGGCAAGCTCAACGCGCTCATTGATTTGATGAATGGTTGCATTGCGCGGTCCAAATTCAACCACTTGAGGACAGATCTTTGCAATGAAGCGAGCATCACTGGTGCCGCCTGTTGTAGAGAGCTCTGCAGTCACATTTGTTTCAGCTTTGATCGACGCTTGCATGGCTTCAGATAAGTTGCCAGGTTGCGTCAAAAATGGTTCACCACTCAGATTCCATTCAATTGTGAAATTCAATTGATGTTTCTTCAAAATCGTTTCAAGTTTTTCTTTCAATTTATCAGCTGTGTTTTCAGTTGAAAAACGGAAATTAAAATCAATCACCACTTCACCAGGAATAACATTGGTGGCACCGGTTCCGGCATGGATGTTAGAAACTTGCCATGCGGTTGGTTGGAAGTAAGTATTGCCCTGATCCCACGTAAGGCTTGCAAGTTCGGCAAGTGCAGGGGCTATCAAGTGAATTGGATTTTTGGCTAAATGAGGATAGGCAATATGACCCTGAAGGCCGATCACTTTTAATTTGCCAGACAAAGATCCGCGTCGTCCATTTTTGATGGTGTCGCCCAATTGATCTACGGAAGTTGGTTCGCCAACCACGCAGTAATCAAGACGTTCGCCACGTTTTTTTAATTCATTACAAACAATCACTGTGCCATCGTGCGCAGGACCTTCTTCATCGCTGGTCAACAAAAAGGCAATCGAGCCTTTGTGATCGGGATGCTTTGCTACAAATTCCTCGGTGGCCACCACAAAAGCTGCCAATGAGGTCTTCATATCCGCGGCACCACGACCATATAAAAAACCATCTTGCTGGGTTGGTTGAAATGGATTGGATGACCATTTATCGAGTGGGCCTGTTGGAACCACATCGGTATGACCGGCAAAACTCAAGAGAGAGCCTGTTTTACCCAAGCTACCTCTTTTAACTGCCCACAGATTTGTGACTCTGAAGTGATCGGGACCACTCATCATGGTTTCACATTCAAAACCAATTGCTTTGAGTCTATTGGCAATCAGGTCTTGGCAGCCGCCGTCCGCAGGCGTTACCGAATTCTGAGAAATCAGTTGCTCTGTTAAGGCTAAGGTTGAGTTTGTAGTCACAGGTGATCTTTATTGAGTTAACTTAATCTCGTAATAGGTCGTTAATGGCTGTTTTGGCTCTGGTTTGAGCATCAACTTTTTTAACAATGATCGCTGCATAGAGGCTGTATTTGCCACATTTAGAAGGCAAAGATCCAGGAACAACCACTGAGCCAGCTGGTACGCGACCATAATGAACTTCACCAGTTTCACGGTCATAAATCTTGGTACTTTGACCAATGTAAACGCCCATCGATAAAACGGCGTTTTCTTCAATCACAACACCTTCAACTACCTCGGAGCGTGCGCCAATGAAGCAGTTATCTTCAATGATCACAGGACCGGCTTGAACAGGCTCTAGAACGCCACCAATACCAACACCCCCTGAGAGGTGAACATTCTTGCCAATTTGTGCGCATGAACCGACAGTGGCCCAGGTATCAACCATCGAGCCTTCATCCACATAGGCGCCAATATTGACGTATGAGGGCATTAAAACCACATTCTTGCCAATGAATGAGCCACGACGAGCTGTAGCAGGAGGAACTACGCGGAAACCGCCTTTGGCAAAGTCTGCAGCGGTGTAATCAGCAAACTTGGTTGGTACTTTGTCGTAAAACTGTGGAAAGCCATTGCTACCGTTGGCTGACATCACCTGATTGTCTTCTAGGCGAAAAGAGATCAAAACAGCCTTTTTAACCCATTGATTCACATTCCATTTGCCCACTGACTGACGCTCAGCAACGCGAATAGATCCGTCATTTAAGCCTGCTAATACAGTAGCCACTGCCTCGCGAACCTCTTTTGGGGCTGCTGAAGGCGATAGGCTGGCACGGTCTTCCCAGGCTTGATCAATGATGTTCTGTAGCGTTGCCATAAACTCTTTTTCCTTTAAAAATAACAAGTAATAAGCCTAGATTATATCTGTCGACTCTAGGAAGTGCTCTTTCTATCCCTACCTTGGTATCATCACAAGGATTCCATTAAAAGAAGTTAGCCGTGCGACTTAAATCTATCAAACTTTCAGGGTTCAAATCCTTCGTAGACCCTACTCATTTCGAGCTTCCAGGCCAGTTAATTGGTGTTGTGGGGCCTAACGGTTGTGGTAAATCCAACATCATTGACGCCGTGCGCTGGGTTTTGGGTGAATCCAGGGCCAGTGAACTGCGTGGCGAATCCATGCAGGACGTTATTTTTAATGGTTCTGGCCAAAGAAAACCGGCCGGTCGCGCAAGTGTTGAGTTGATTTTTGATAACAGTGATGGACGTGCCGCAGGTCAGTGGAGTACTTTTGCTGAATTGTCAGTTAAACGCGTTTTGACTCGTGACGGTGCTTCTAGCTATTACATCAATAATCAAATAGTCAGACGTAAAGATATTCATGACATGTTCATGGGCACTGGTTTAGGTCCTCGCGCTTACGCGATCATTGGCCAGGGCATGATCTCCAGAATCATTGAAGCCAAACCAGAAGAGTTGCGTGTTTTCTTGGAAGAGGCCGCTGGTGTATCTAAGTACAAAGAGCGTCGCAAAGAAACCGAATCTCGTTTAGAAGACACCAGAGAGAACTTGACGCGTGTAGAAGATATCTTGCGTGAGTTAACGCAAAACCTTACCAAGCTTGAAGGTCAGGCTCAAGTTGCTGAAAAATACAAAGATCTGAATACTCAAATGACACAACAGCAACAATTGTTGTGGTTGGTTCGTCAGACTGAAGCAGGCAAAGAGCAAGAGCGTCATGCGAATGCCATCAGAGATGCACAAGTTCAACTAGAAGAACAAACTGCCAAACTTCGCCACGCTGAGGCTGAGTTAGAAGAATTAAGAAGCTCTCATTACGCATCACAAGATTTGGTCTCTACTGCTCAGGGTGAGCTTTATGAAGTGAATGCTGAAGTAGGTAAGCTTGAGAATGAAATTCGTTATGTTCAAGAATCTCGTGCGCGTCTTCAGCAGCAGATTTCAGATCTACAAGCACAGCTATCTCGTTGGTCTTCTCAAGAAGTAGCCGCCGCAGATTCCTTGCGTCAAACCAATATTGATTTAGAGTCTGCGCGTGAAAATGAAGAGCGTTTCTTAGAGGCGCTTCATGAGGTTCAAGAAAAGTTGCCAGCGCATGAAGTGACTTATCTAGAAACACAAAAAGCTTTGGATCAAGCGCGTGAAGCAGTGTCATCCACGGATCAGCGTTTAGCCAGTTTGGCCGAGAGAGTATTGGCGGCTGGCCGTCAATTAGATCAACTTCATCAACGTCAAGAACGACTTCAGGCTGACTTATCAAGCTTGGTAAAGCCTGATGCTGAGGCGCTCAGTTTGGCCACCGATCGCCAAACCATGGCTCAGCGCAAAGCTGATGAAGCACAAGAAGTTTCTGAAGCAGCTAATCTGAATGTGCCAGAGGCTGATTCCTCAAGACAAAAAGCTCAGCAGACTTTGCAAGAATCATCTGCTGCCTTGAGTCAAACCCAGGCGCGCTTAGGTGCTTTACAAGCTTTACAAGAAAAAGTTCAAGCTCAAGCCAAGGTTGGCCCTTGGTTAGAACAAAAAGGTTTGAATAAAAAGCAACGCTTGTGGCAAGACTTGCAAGTTGAAAAAGGTTGGGAAACAGCTCTTGAAGCGGTCTTGCGTGAGCGAGTCACAGCTTTACAGGCTGGAGATTTAAATGAGGCCGTTCGCCTTGCTCAAGATGCGCCACCATCACGCTTGGCGTTTTATTCTGGTAACGGCGTTTCAAATTCAGATTCAAGCGTCAATGGTTTGACCAGCTTGATGAGCCGTGTTCAGGTAAAAGATTTAGGTATCAAAGCGGTGATTCAAGAGTGGTTAGGCAATGTTTATATTGCCGATAGCTTGGAAGATGCGATGCGTCGCCGTGAGCAGCTACCGCAAGGTGGCGTGCTTTTAGTCAAAGAAGGCCACATTGTTAGCCGCGTGAGTTTGCAGCTTTATGCAGAAGACTCAGAGCAAGCTGGTTTATTGGCACGTGGTCAAGAAATTGAAAACTTAGATTTACAGCTTAAAGCGCAGCAATTGATTCTTGATGAAGCTCAAAGTGAAGCTAATAGAGCGCAGTCTGCTTATCACCAAGCCCATCAATTAGCTCAACAAGCTCGTCAAACAGCTGAACAAGCCGTGAGAGAAGCACACAACTTAGAAGTTGAGCGTTTGCAACTGGCTCAAGCTGATGAGAAATACAGAAGCCGCGCTGATCAAATTAATCGCGAACTTGAAGAGCTCACGCAACAATCTGCCGAGCTTCAATCCATCAGAGACGAAGGTCAAGGCGAGTTGGATCGTGTGCAAAATGAAAAAGGTATGCACGGCGATAGTTTGACAACTGCCCAAGATGCTTACCAAGCAGCTCAACACGCTCTTGAGCAAGCTCGTGAAGCTTTGCGCTTATCTGAGCGTGAAGCCAGTGAAGCATCTTTCAATACCAGAACTTTGGTTCAAAGAATCAGCGATTTAACACGCGATCAGCAATCTGCTCAGCAACAAGTGGGCGATATTCAAGTGAGCTTGGGTAATTCTCAAGAAGAGTTGCATGGTTTGTCTGATGAAGCAGCGCAAGATTCTTTGCAAAACTTATTGATTCAAAGAAGTGCTCGCGAAGCTGCTTTGGCAAATGCCAGAACAGAAATGGATGCCATCTCTCATCGCTTGCGTGAAGGTGATGAAGCTCGCTTGACGATTGAGCGTAGCTTGCAGCCTTTGCGTGATAAAGCCATGGAGCTTCAACTCAAAGAACAAGCGGCTCGTTTGAACGTGGAGCAATTTGCCACGATGTTGATGGATGCTGAGGCCAATGTTGAGGAATTGCAGGCGCGCTTAACGCCTGACATGAAGGTCAGCACCTTGCAATCTGAAGTTAATAAGCTCAATCAAGAGATCCAAGGTTTGGGCCCTGTCAACATGGCAGCCCTTGAAGAGTTGGCCAGTGCACAAGAACGCAAGACCTTCTTGGATGCTCAGTCAGCGGACTTGAATGAAGCGATCAACACATTGACAGACGCCATTTCAAAAATTGACTCTGAAACACGTGAATTGTTACAGGGTACTTTTGATCAGGTGAATGAACATTTTGCAAAACTATTCCCAGACTTATTTGGCGGTGGTAACGCTAAATTGGTGATGACTGGTGAAGAGATTTTGGATTCCGGTGTTCAAGTGATGGCGCAACCGCCAGGCAAGAAGAACTCAACGATTCATTTATTGTCAGGCGGTGAAAAAGCTTTGACAGCGATTGCCTTGGTCTTCTCATTGTTCCAGTTGAACCCAGCGCCATTCTGCTTGCTGGACGAGGTTGATGCACCATTGGATGATGCGAACACAGGGCGCTATGCCGACATGGTTTCAAGAATGTCTAAAAACACTCAATTCGTCTTTATTTCACACAATAAGATCACCATGGAAATTGCGAGCCAATTGATTGGTGTGACGATGCAAGAGCAGGGTGTTTCTAGAATTGTTGCTGTTGACTTAGAAGCTGCGGCAACGATGGTGGAGGCCGCTTAATGGTTTGGTTCACTGAACTTGCTACATCCTTAGGGTTGTCGGATCTTCAGTTATCCCTCGGACTGATTGGTTTTAGCTTATTGGTCCTGGTCATGATTTATAACGCCATGCGAATCCGCAAGCTTGATAAGAATGAATTAATGGATGATTCCACTGATTTAACCGAGCCAAGCTTTTCTCCAGTCGATGGAGTTCTTAATAAATCTGAACCCAGTCTTGGTGGCGCAAGCCCTGCGAATGTTCAGCCTGTCATGGCAAAAATTGATCCATTGATTGATTGTGTTGCAAGCTTGCGTTTGCCTGAGCCGATCACTGGTCAAGAAATCTTGAGTCATTTATCTGATTGGCCAAAAAATACCCAATTTACCTGGATGCACGAAGGCTTGAGCACGGATGGTGTTTGGCAATCGATCACCCCAGAGCAAAGCTTCACAGATCTTCAGTTGGCGATTCAGTTGGCCAATAGATCTGGTCCGATTGGTATGGTTGATTTATCAGACTTTGTCTCAAAAGCGCAATTACTATCCAATGCCTTGGATGCTGAATTAGATTTAGCCCCTCACAATGACATCATTGAATCCGCCAAGAGCTTGGATGAGTTCGCGGCCAAGTGTGACATTCAATTAGGTATCACCGTGGTTCCAAAAGATGGTTTATGGAGCTTGATGACGATTCAGAATGTTGCAAACAAAGCTGGCTTTTTCTTATCACGCGATGGGCGTGAGTACCATCGCATTGTTGGAGACATGGTCGTTTATAAATTGATCGCTGATCAAGCCAACTTCTTGCGTGATGATTTGAGTCAATCGAATGTTCAATATGTGACATTGCTCTTGAATCTACCGCACGTATCTTATGAGATGACACCGTTTCAATTGATGCTGGATGATGCAAAGTTATTGGCCATAGCTCTCAACGGCCATTTGGTGGATGATGCTGGCAGACCATTGGTTGATGAAGCAATTACTGCCATCAAGGGTCAGCTTGAAGAGATTTATCAAGCGATGACGGTTCAGGGTATCCCTGCAGGTTCTGCTGCTGCAAGCAGACTTTATTCCTAGGTCCTATGGCTGATTCGGCCCGTTATGCCTGGCTGAAAGACGAGTTGGCAAGCTTAGATCATGCCTACTACGTTCTTGATGACCCCAAACTTCCCGATGTTGAATACGATAAGCTCTACAGAGAGTTATTGGCCATTGAGAACGAGCATCCCGATTGGATTACTTCTGATTCACCGTCGCAGCGAGTGAGCGGACAAGCCAGCGATCTTTTTTCTGAAGTCAAACACGTTGTTCCGATGCTTTCATTGAATAATGCATTGGAAGACAAAGAGGCTGAGGCTTTTGATAAGCGCTGTCGTGAAGGATTAAATTTAAGCGCCGTTGAGTACGCTGCCGAACTTAAGTTTGATGGCCTGGCATTATCTTTGCGTTATGAAAATGGCCTTCTTACACAAGCCGCCACCCGTGGTGATGGCTACAGTGGTGAAGATGTCACTGCCAACATCAGAACAATCAAAGCAATCCCTCTAAAACTCAAAGGTGCTTCACACCCCCAGGTTTTGGATGTGCGCGGTGAAGTTTTCATGAGTCATAAGGACTTTGAAAGCTTGAATCAGGCTGCCATCAATAAATCTGAAAAAACTTTTGCCAATCCTAGAAACGCTGCAGCTGGTAGCTTGAGACAACTAGACCCACGAATCACAGCGCAACGCACCTTGTCTTTTTATGCCTATGGCATCGGTCAGTGTGAACCCTCAAGTTTTATTCCCAAAACACACGCTCAGTTATTAGATCTTTATGCATCATGGGGTTTGCCTGTGTGTGAACATCGTGCCGTGGTTCAATCGATTGATGGCTTGATGGGCTTTTACCAATCGATCGGTGCCTTGCGCGATCAATTGCCTTATGACATCGATGGGGTGGTTTACAAAGTTAATTCAAGAGAGCTGCAAGAAGATTTGGGATTTGTTTCAAGAGCCCCACGATTTGCGGTGGCTCACAAGTATCCAGCCCAAGAAGCTTTAACGACTGTGCTTGGTATTGATGTTCAGGTGGGCAGAACTGGCGCCATCACTCCAGTGGCCAGACTTTCACCAGTGGTAGTTGGCGGTGTGACTGTCACCAATGCCACTTTGCACAATGAAGATGAGGTTCGTCGCAAAGATGTGCACATTGGTGACACCGTGGTGGTGCGTCGCGCTGGAGATGTGATTCCTGAGGTGGTATCAGCCATCAAAGAAAAACGCCCATCATCCGCAATTGCTTTTGTGATGCCCACATCTTGTCCTATTTGTGGTTCACACATTGAAAAGCCCGAAGAAGAAGCTGTTGCAAGATGCAGTGGTGGTTTGTTTTGCCCAGCTCAACGCAAGCAAGCACTTTTACATTTTGCGCACCGCAGAGCGATGGACATTGATGGCTTAGGTGAAAAGATTGTTGATCAATTGGTCGATCTATCCATTGTCAGAACTCCAGCTGATTTATATCGTTTGGGGCTGATGGCTTTAGCGAATTTAGATCGCATGGGTGAAAAGTCCGCAGAGAACTTACTTCAATCCATTGAAAAATCCAGAAAAAACACTTTGGCCAGATTTATTTTTGCTCTAGGCATACGTCACGTTGGCGAGAGCACGGCCAAAGATTTGGCAAAATATTTCGGGCACATAGATAAGCTCATGGTTACGAATGAAGAAGAATTGCTTCAAGTCAACGATGTGGGTCCCGTGGTAGCCAAATCCTTGCTCAGCTTCTTCAGTGAAGCTCATAACCGAGAAGTTGTTGAGCAACTATTGGCATCAGGCATAGAGCTTGAAGTGGAAGCGTCAACGATCAACCCTGAGTTGGTCGGTAAAACATTTGTATTGACTGGCACCTTGCCAACCATGTCACGTGACGAAGCAAAGACACTCTTAGAAAAAGCTGGTGCCAAAGTGGCAGGCTCCGTTTCTGCCAAAACTCATTACGTGGTTGCAGGCGCAGATGCCGGAAGCAAGCTAGAAAAAGCTCAAGAACTGGGCGTTGCTGTGATTGATGAAGCTCAGATGTTAGCTTTACTTCAATCCAATTAGCCAGCAATACCCTTATCGTAATCATCCGCAAAAGCGTGATTGACATCACTGTGGCCTTGTTCATCCTCTCTAACAGCAATCACAACATCACGCAGTCTTGCGTTAGCAGGTAAATTCCAATACTCGATTGCAATCGCTGGGGCAGGAATGTTTAGCTCAGGATTGGCATCAATTTGTGCAAGGTAATCCGTGTAACTGATCACAGCCTCTTCCTCGAAATAACCCACAATGCGGTGCGCTGTTCTTGGAAAAAAGACATAAATAAAGAAAAATAAATGCCAAAACACTGCTTGAGCAATCAAGACAATCATTCTCTCAATCCAATTTGGCTTAGCAACCTCTAAAAATGTCATGAGATGCATGCGTTCATTTTCTGCTTCAGCCAGCAATGTTCGAATCTTTGGGCCGTAGCCTGTTTTCATTTGACGGAGACTTTTTAGGTGTGTCCACATGCCAGCTACCATTCCTGGAACGGCGGCCACTGTCTCAAGAACCACAGCTCTGTGCCCGTATCGACCACTGAAGAATGTGTCTGCAGTCCATCTTAGTAACAAGGTGAATCTTTTTGCAACTCGATCGCTCATACTTGAAGGAGTGTGTCTCATGGCTTATTCCCCAGTAGGATGTTCAGAAAAGGCTTATATAGAAGACCTAAAACCACTGTAGCATACAAAGCAAGCAATTGTTGAGCTAATTAAACCGCCAAAGCGTCCAATATTTCTGTTTCAAGCTGCACTTGGATTTTGGAATCCTTTGACAGATTATGTCCGTCTAACAAGAACACGTCTTCAATGCGCTCGCCCAAGGTATTGATTCTGGCGGTATGCAAAGAAATATGATGCTCAGCCAAAATCTTGGCTATGGCGTAGAGGAGTCCTG
>CALMBU010000096.1 GCA_937863045.1 uncultured Polynucleobacter sp.
GTACTGTTGGTGGTGGCGTGTTCAATGTGCTTGAGCGCAACCAAGAAGAAATCACTCGTCGTGCTGGTCGCGGCATTCAGATTCACACAGTGGCTGACCTTGATACCAAGCGTGCTGAAGAGTTGGTCAAGGGTCGCGCCAAGGTGGTGGGTGATGCCAAGCAGGTTGTGAATGATCCGGAAATTGACGTGGTCGTTGAATTAATCGGTGGCTATGGCATTGCTAAAGAATTGGTCTTGGCTGCGATCAATAACGGCAAGCACGTAGTAACTGCCAATAAAGCACTCTTAGCGGTTCATGGAAACGAAATCTTTGCTGCAGCTCAAGCCAAAGGCGTGACGGTTAATTTTGAAGCAGCTGTTGCTGGCGGCATTCCAATCATCAAAGCTTTGCGCGAAGGCTTGACTGCCAACCGCATTGAATGGATTGCTGGCATCATCAACGGCACCACCAATTTCATTTTGTCCGAAATGCGCGACAAAGGCTTGGACTTTGACGTTGTATTAAAAGAAGCTCAGCGTTTAGGTTACGCAGAAGCTGATCCTACTTTTGATATCGAAGGTGTAGATGCAGCTCACAAAGCCACCATCATGAGTGCGATTGCGTTTGGTATTCCGATGCAATTTGATAAGGCTCACGTTGAAGGCATCACCAAGCTCTCAGCTACAGACATCAAATATGCGGAGCAATTGGGTTACCGCATCAAGCTATTGGGTATCACTAAGAAAACCAAAGATGGTATTGAGTTGCGCGTGCATCCAACCTTGATTCCAACCAAGCGTTTGATTGCAAACGTTGAGGGTGCGATGAATGCTGTTCAGGTGATGGGTGATGCTGTAGGAACAACTCTTTACTACGGTAAGGGTGCGGGCGCAGAGCCAACGGCTTCTGCTGTGATCGCAGATTTGGTTGATGTGGCTCGTTTGCAAACAGCTGACCCTGAGCATCGCGTACCGCATTTGGCTTTCCAGCCAGGCTCAATGGTCAATACGACCATCATGCCGATGGGCGAGATCACCACCAGCTACTACTTGCGTTTACGTGTGGCTGATGTGACAGGTGTCTTGGCTGACATCACCCGTATTTTGGCTGATAACAGTATTTCAATTGATGCCATGTTGCAACGTGAGGCAGGCGATGGTGAAAACCAAACTGATCTCATCATGTTGACCCATGAGACCAAAGAGAAAAATATCTTGGCTGCCATTACCAAGGTTGAGGCTTTGAAAACTGTTGAAGGTTCAGTCACAAAAATTCGTTTAGAAAACTTAAGTTAATTAAATTACGCAATGCACTACATTTCAACCCGTGGTCATAACGCCCATCAAACGTTTTCAGAAATCCTTCTAGGTGGCTTGGCTGCTGACGGAGGCTTGTATTTGCCCGTCAAGTATCCACAAGTTACACCAGCTCAGTTAGATGCTTGGCGTGGATTGTCATACGCTGATTTGGCATTCGAAGTTTTGAGCCTCTATTGCGATGACATCCCTAAAGAAGACCTCAGAGCGTTGGTCAGAAAAACCTATACCGCTGAAGTCTATTGCAATGGTCGTGCAGATGATTCGGCAAAAGACATCACGCCGATTCATTGGTTGGGTGATGAGCAGGGAACTCGCTTAGGTTTGTTAAGCCTGTCGAATGGTCCAACCTTGGCATTCAAAGACATGGCCATGCAGCTATTAGGTAACTTGTTTGAGTACACCTTGAATAAGCAAGGTCAAGAACTCAATATCTTGGGTGCTACCTCTGGTGACACTGGTAGTGCAGCTGAGTATGCGATGCGCGGCAAGAAGGGTGTGCGTGTGTTCATGCTCTCGCCAAAAGGCAAGATGAGTTCATTCCAAGTGGCTCAGATGTATTCCCTGCAAGACGAAAATATTTACAACATTGCCATTGAAGGTGTCTTTGATGATGCTCAAGACATCGTTAAGGCAGTGAGCAATGACCATGCATTCAAAGCCCGCCAAAAAATTGGTACTGTGAACTCAATCAATTGGGCCCGTGTGGTGGCTCAGGTTGTTTATTACTTCCAAGGTTATTTATTAGCCACCAAAAACAGCGCCGAGAAGGTTTCATTCTGTGTGCCTTCAGGTAACTTTGGTAACGTGTGTGCAGGCCATATCGCTCGTATGATGGGCTTGCCAATTGAAAAATTGGTGGTTGCCACCAATGAGAATGATGTTTTGGATGAGTTCTTTAAAACAGGTGTTTACAGAGCTCGTAAATCAGCTGAGACTTTCCATACCACCAGTCCATCGATGGATATTTCTAAGGCAAGTAACTTTGAACGATTCATCTATGACTTGATGGGTCGCGATGCTGCAAAAACTGCCCAGATGTTCAAGGATGTTGAGACCAAGGGTGGTTTTGATTTATCACAAGACCCTGCGTATAAAAACATTGCTCAATATGGCTTTGTTTCAGGTAAGAGCACACACCTCAATCGTCTAGACACAATCAGAGACATTCATGGGAAGTACAAGGTCTTGATCGATACGCACACAGCGGATGGCGTCAAGGTTGCCCGTGAAAATCTACAAAGCAATGTCCCTATGTTGGTTTTGGAAACAGCGCTTCCGATCAAGTTTGCCGAAACCATTGAAGAAGCCCTCGGACGCACACCTGATCGACCTGCATCATTCATTGGTATTGAAGATAAGCCACAGCGCGTCGTTGATATGCCAGCTGATGTTCATCAGGTGAAAGACTTCGTTGCTGCCCACACAGGCTTGTGATTGATGAGTCAAATTCAGAGTCAACAAACTGTTTCAGCGATGGCCAAGAGTCCTTGGCCAGTCGTTGGATTTGTTGCCTACTCTGGTACTGGTAAAACCACATTGATCGAGCAGTTGATCACATTCTTAACTGAGCGTTCCTATAAGGTTTCAATCATCAAGCACACGCATCATCATTTTGATATTGATAAACCAGGCAAGGACTCTTATCGTCACCGCGAGGCTGGAGCCACAGAAGTTCTGATGGTATCTGATCAACGTTGGGTTCTCATGCATGAGCTAAGACAATCTGCTGAGCCAAGCATTGAAGAGCAGTTAAGCATGATGTCTCCCTGTGATCTCGTCATTGTCGAGGGTTTCAAAGATGCCAATATTCCAAAAATTGAGTTATGGCGTTATGAGCACGATGAGTGTGCCGCCAATCCAGTTAAAGCCAATCAAGATAAGTTTATTCAAGCGATTGCTTACCCAGGCGGTATCGATGCTGTGAACAAACCAGATTTGACCAGAGATATTCCTGTGCTTGATTTAAACAATATCGAAGAGCTTGCTCAGCAAGTCCTTTCAATTGCTGGTGTTTTAGCAAAACAAGCCTAAAACCATTAGACTTAGACCATGTCGCAAGCCATGAACAAGCCCCCCATGAAAACTGCTGCTGAAGCTCTTGAGCATTTATTGGCCCAAGCAAAGCCTGGGGCTGAGATTGAAGTGGTCAGTACTCAAAATGCTTTAGGCAGAATTCTGGCCAGTGACATCCTGAGTCAAGTCGATGTTCCCCCCATGAACAATACTCAGATGGATGGCTATGCCGTTCGTGTGGCGGATATTCAAGCAGCAGGAAAAAGTTTTGTAGTTTCTCAACGCATTCCAGCAGGGCATGTGGGCACAGAGCTCAAATCCGGCACGATTGCCAGAATTTTCACGGGTGCCACCATTCCGCCTGGTGCCGACGCAGTGGTCATGCAGGAGGACTGCGTGGTGAATGGTGATCAGGTCACGATTCAAGAACTGCCCAAGCAAGGTCAATGGATCCGCTTGCAGGGCGAAGATTTAAAAGCAGGGGGCGTGGCTCTGAGCAAGGGCACTTATCTCAGAGCTCAAGAGCTAGGAGTTGCTGCCTCTGCTGGGTATGATCAATTACCAGTGCTCAAAAAAATCAAAGTCGCTGCTTTTTTCACTGGCGATGAATTGACCTTGCCCGGTCAGCCACTCAAGCCTGGGGCTATTTATAACTCAAACAGAGACACTCTTTTGGCATGCATTCGCTCACTCGGTTGCGAAGCAACCGACTTGGGCATCGTGCCAGACACTTTAGAAGCCACTCGAGATGCTTTGAGACGCGCCAGCAAAGATCATGATTTGATCATCACTTCTGGCGGTGTGTCGGTGGGTGAAGAAGATCACATCAAACCTGCCGTGAATGCTGAAGGTCGTCTGGACATGTGGCAAATTGCCATCAAGCCAGGTAAGCCATTGGCATTTGGCGCTGTCAGAAAGCAAGGGGCTGAGCATCTAGAGACTTGGTTCATGGGATTGCCTGGTAATCCGGTATCTAGTTTTGTCACTTTCTTATTATTTGTTCGACCATTCATCGCTAAGCTGCAAGGAAGGACTCATTCAAATGCCCCAGCGATCATGATGCGTGCAGATTTTGATTGGTCAAAACCTGATCGCCGCAATGAGTTTTTGCGTGTTCGCATCAATGCCCAGGGCGGCTTGGATTTATTCCCCAACCAAAGTTCAGGCGTTTTAACCAGCGCCTCATGGGCGGATGGTTTGGTTGATAACCCACCACTTCATGCCATCAAGCCCGGTGATATGGTGAAGTACATGCCTTTTTCAGGAATGATTTAAGCTATCACTATGAAAATAACGATTAAATTCTTCGCTTCTTTGCGCGAGACCCTGAAAACTTCAGAAGAGCAGTTCGATGTTCCTGCATCCGTTAAAACCTTGACGGAGTTGCGTCATCATTTGATGAGTAGGGGCGAATCATGGTCTGAAGCCTTGGCCGAGGGTAAAGCAGTGCGCATGGCTTTGAATCACCAAATGGTTGAAGGTGACACAGCGCTGATTGATCAAGCTGAAGTAGCATTCTTTCCTCCAGTGACGGGCGGATAAACATGCCAGTGCGTATTCAAACCCAAGACTTTGATCTGTCACAAGAGGTCAAGCAATTAAGAGCTGGTGATGCACGTGTTGGTGCGATTGCTACCTTTGTGGGCACAGTGCGTGATCGCAATGACGGTTCTGATGTTGCTGCGATGACTTTAGAGCATTACCCAGGCATGACTGAGAAGTCACTTGAGGAAATCATTGAAAAAGCCAAGGCTCGTTGGGATATTTTTGAGGTGCTGATCATTCATCGTGTGGGTCCGTTGAATATTGAAGATCAAATCGTTTTAACGGCAGTGACCAGCGCTCATCGTGGCGAAGCGTTTGCCGCCTGTGAATATGTCATGGATTACCTCAAGACCTTGGCGCCATTCTGGAAAAAAGAAGATACCCCTGAAGGAGCTCGCTGGGTGGATGCACGCTTAAGCGATGATGAAGCTCTGAAGAAGTGGCAGTAATAGCAATTCCTCCAAACACTTAAGCAAATTACATCAAACGTTTGAATGGCGGTAAGCCTGCCAGAATCTTTTTGCCATAAGGTTTTGTTTTTAGTCGTTTATCTAAAACGATGATGGTCGCATGATCCGTTTCTGTTCTGATACCACGTCCCACCCATTGCTGTAACTTCAAAGCTA
The DNA here is from genome assembly GCA_937863045.1 of uncultured Polynucleobacter sp. Taxonomy (GTDB): domain Bacteria; phylum Pseudomonadota; class Gammaproteobacteria; order Burkholderiales; family Burkholderiaceae; genus Polynucleobacter. The sequence goes on from CALMBU010000096.1 coordinate 5,486, forward strand.
CTGCAGGAACGCTGATTTCGTAAAAAGGATTGCCTTGATTCTTTTCCAGCCATTCTGATTTAGCTTCTTCAACCGGAGAATCGGGTGGTGCAAACGGAAGCTTGGTGATAAGGACAGTCTCACAAAGCTTTCCAGGAAGATCTAAGCCCTCCCCAAAACTTTGCATACCAAACAAAATGCTGCGGTGACCATCCTTGATGCGTGACTCATGCTGGCTGATTAATTTATTGCGAGGCATATCGCCTTGCATCAAAACATCTTGTAAAAAATCATCTGGCAAGTCTTCGTGTACTTGCTTCATTTGTTTTTTGGAGGTGAACAATACCAAAGCGCCATGCTTTAAATCTTTTAGCTGTTTGGGTATTTCATCTGATAGCTCATCGGTGTGCCCTTGTGCATTCGCACTCGGACAGTTGATCATTTCTGGGACGATGAAGGTGCCTTGTTCTTCGTAATTGAAGGGTGATTCTGCCTCAAGGGTATTGGTCTTTGGGAACCAGTTCAAACCAGTTTGCCCCAAGAAGTATTGAAAATCACCCATGGTTCTGAGTGTTGCAGAAGTCAAGATGGCTGCAGAACTGGTAGACCAGAGTGTCTGAGCTAAATTTTGAGCTGCGCTGATGGGTGAGGCATGGAGCTTGAAATCAAAGGTGGATCCTAAGTCCTGCCATTCCACCCATTTGGCAATCGGAGGATTTGCATCGGCTTGCATGAGGTGCCAGGTATTTGATAGATTTTCAGTTTTTGATTGATAACTGCCAATTTCCAAAATAGCAGGACTGAAAGAATCTTTATCAATGCTGTTATTTCTTTGATCGTTGAGTTGCTGCAAAATTTTACTGATTCGATTGTTCAGAGCAATTGCCAGTGGTCCAATAGTTTCGGCGTAACTCGTGAACTCAGGACTCAACTCACCATTTTTGAAGCGGTGGATGGCTTGCTCATGAGTCACAAAGTTGGCCAATCTCAATGAGTTGATCATTTGCTTGGTGTGCATGATCAAATCTTCAACATGAGCATGAACCTCTTCCACTGTTTTTCCTGAGGAGTCTGGTAGCAGGGCATCTGCGCGCAAAACCGCTGCCATGATTTTTTCTAACCACCTGGTGCTCGCAATCAAGCCTACCGATGAAGCAAAGTGCTTGATACCTACTTGAGGAAGATTGTGGGCTTCATCAAAGATATAAAGTGTTTCTGATGGATCGGGAAGTATCTTTGATCCTGAGGCAATCGTCGAAATCACCAAATCATGATTGGCAATGATCACGTCTGCTTTGACCAAATCACGTCTGGCATTGAAATAAGGACAGACATTGAAGCGCTGGCAGTGTCTGCCCAAGCATGAACTTCTCTCCGCAGCGATTCTGGGCCACATGCTGTCGGTGATTTCTGGGGGAGCCGTATCTTTATCACCATTCCATGAGCCATCATTCAAGCTAAGCAGCGCATCTGCAAAACTATCTTTATCTTTTTCTTTGGGAGGGCCATCCCAGTTGGCATCCTCAAACAGGGCGGTTTGCTTGGTTTTACCACTGACTTGTTCTAAGCGAATGTTGCAGACATAACGACTGCGACCTTTGGCCAAGGCATATTCAAATGAGATAGGTGATAGATCTGCCAAATTGGGCAAATCTTTTTGCATGAGCTGCTCTTGCAGTGCCACAGTGCCGGTGCTGATGATCACGCGCTTGTTGAGCAGCTTGCTGAATACAATTGCTGGTATCAGGTAACCAAGCGTTTTACCCACACCCGTTTTACCTTCAACCACCAGAATATTGTCACCATCCCGGATGTCTTTGGCGCCTTTGGCTTGACTCAAAGTTTGCGCAATGTGAGCAAACATCTGCTCTTGGCCAACGCGAGTCTTAAAGCCAGGCCAATTGGCTTGGACAGCTTGATAAAACTCCTCGATCTTTTCCTGGATGTCTTTGAGGTTCTCGTTACTCACGCAAAAAATCCTGGTTTGAGGTTTTTGGGGAGTTTTTTGATCTGGCTTTCAGCCTTAGAAGCCTCGGAGCGGTTTTCAAAGGCCTGCTGAGCAATCAATTTGACTGGACTTCTACCACGGGTGTACTTGGCGCCTGTGCCATTGTTATGAGCGTTGATACGGTTCTCCAGGTCATTGGTGATGCCAGCGTAGTAGCTTCCATCAGAACATTCCAAGAGATATAAACACCATGACATCCCTCTATGATAAAGCCAGCAATTTATTTGATCTAAATCACTTGAAATTTAGGCTTATGTACCCACATACTGGGCATAGATAATGGGAGATATCCATGAGATTAGATAAATTAACCAGTAAATTTCAAGAAGCTCTGGGCGAAGCCCAAAGCTTGGCTTTGAACGCTGATAACCAATACATTGAGTCTGAGCACGTCCTTTTGGCGATGTTGCAGCAATCTGATAGCACCGCTAAATCACTGATCAATCGCACCGGTGGCAATGCGCTTGCCTTGGAAAAATCAATTCAAGCATTGCTTGCTAAGTTGCCTCAAGTGCAGGGCACCGGTGGTGATGTGCAGATTGGCCGTTCTTTGGGAGCTCATTTGAATCTAACTGAAAAGGAAGCCACCAAGAGAGGCGATGATTTCATCGCAGGTGAACTTTTCTTATTGGTCTTGAGTGACGATAAAGGTGACCTTGGTAAAGCAATCAAGGCTGCCGGTATTACTCGTAAAACTTTAGAAGCTGCTATTGAAGCAGTTCGTGGAGGACAGTCTGTGAATAGTGCTGATGCTGAAAATCAACGTGAAGCTTTGAAAAAATACACACTCGACTTAACCGAGCGTGCGCGTCTTGGTAAATTGGATCCGGTCATCGGTCGCGATGATGAAATTCGTCGTGCGATTCAAATCTTGCAACGCCGCACCAAGAACAATCCAGTGTTGATTGGTGAGCCAGGTGTTGGTAAGACCGCCATTGTTGAAGGCTTGGCTCAGCGAATCATTGATGGCGAAGTTCCTGAAACATTAAAAAACAAACGCGTATTGGTTTTAGACATGGCCTTACTCTTGGCGGGCGCTAAATACCGCGGAGAGTTTGAAGAGCGTCTAAAAGCCGTTTTGAGCGATGTGGCCAAAGATGAAGGTCAGACCATTGTTTTCATCGATGAAATACACACCATGGTGGGCGCAGGTAAATCAGAAGGTGCCATGGATGCTGGCAATATGCTCAAGCCTGCTTTGGCACGTGGAGAGTTGCATTGTATTGGCGCGACCACATTGGATGAGTACCGCAAGTACATTGAAAAAGACGCTGCTTTGGAGCGTCGCTTTCAGAAAGTCATGGTTGGTGAGCCAAGCGTTGAAGACACGATTGCTATTTTGCGTGGCTTACAAGAAAAATATGAACTGCATCACGGTGTAGAAATCACGGACCCAGCGATTGTGGCTGCCGCGGAGCTGTCTCATCGTTACATCACCGATCGATTCTTGCCTGACAAGGCAATTGACTTGATCGATGAAGCCGCGTCACGCATCAGAATGGAAATTGATTCAAAGCCAGAGGTGATGGATAAATTAGATCGTCGCTTGATTCAATTAAAGATTGAACGTGAGGCGGTGAAGAAAGAAAAAGACGAAGCTTCGCAAAAGCGTTTATCCCTGATTGAAGAAGAGATCAAGCGTCTGGGTAAAGAGTACGCAGACCTTGAGGAAATCTGGAAAGCAGAGAAGGGCGCTGCTCAAGGAACTGCTTCGATCAAGGAAGAGATTGATAAAGTCAAATCTGAAATCGTCAAATTACAACGCGACGGCAAATTAGAAAAAGTTGCTGAGCTGCAGTATGGCAAGTTGCCTGAACTAGAAGGTAAGTTGAAGTCAGCTGCTGTTGCAGAAGCCAAAGGATCTACTTCTAAACACAAATTGTTGCGCACTCAAGTGGGCGCAGAGGAAATTGCTGAGGTGGTCTCAAGAGCCACAGGTATCCCTGTGTCAAAAATGATGCAAGGAGAGCGCGATAAGCTATTGCAAATGGAAGATTACTTGCACAATCGAGTGATTGGCCAAGAAGAGGCTATTACAGCTGTCTCTGATGCCATTCGTCGTTCACGTGCTGGTCTATCTGATGAAGGTAAGCCTTACGGCTCCTTCTTATTCCTTGGTCCAACAGGTGTTGGTAAAACAGAGCTTTGTAAAGCCCTAGCTGAGTTCTTGTTTGACAGTGATGAGCACTTGATTCGCATTGACATGAGTGAGTTCATGGAAAAGCACAGTGTGGCTCGTTTGATTGGAGCTCCTCCTGGCTACGTTGGTTACGAAGAAGGTGGCTATTTAACCGAATTGGTTCGCCGCAAGCCTTATAGCGTCATCTTGTTGGATGAGGTTGAAAAAGCCCATCCCGATGTCTTCAATGTCTTGTTGCAGGTTTTGGATGATGGTCGCATGACGGATGGTCAAGGTCGTACTGTGGACTTTAAAAACACAGTGATTGTGATGACCAGCAACCTGGGATCGCAAATGATTCAGTCGATGAGTGGTCAACCACAAGACAAACTCAAAGAAGCTGTGATGGTTGATGTCAAAGAACACTTCCGCCCTGAGTTTTTGAATCGTATTGATGAGATGGTCGTGTTCCATGGTTTAGATCAAAAGAACATTGCGGCGATTGCCAAGATTCAGTTGCAACGCCTGCGTGATCGTTTGGCGAAGATGGATATGTTGTTGGAGGTCAGCGATGCTGCTCTTGCACGTGTCTCAGAAGCTGGTTATGACCCAGTCTTTGGGGCAAGACCATTGAAGAGAGCCATTCAACAATACATTGAAAACCCAGTGGCTCGACTAATTCTGGAAGGTAAGTTTGGACCTAAAGCCATTGTTCCAGTGGACGTTGATAAGAATGGGGCTTTCATGTTTGATCGGGTGGTTCACTGATCAAGCCTTGAGGCCTTAAGCAAAACTAGGAGCCTCATTCAATCAGTAGTAACATAGGCCAATGACTATTCGCAGAGACGCGGAGGTTATTGGCCTTATCAGTGTGGCCCATGGCACCTCCCATTTTTATCATTTAATCCTAGCGCCATTGTTTCCATGGTTGAAAGTTGAGTTTGGGCTCAGCTATGCTGAGCTTGGATTCTTGATGACCATGTTCTTCATTGTCTCAACCATCATGCAAGCTGCGGCTGGTTTTTGGGTTGATCATTCAGGCCCTTTAAAAGTTCTTTTCTTTGGCGTTGCAACTCTGGCTGTCTCAGCCATTGTGTTGTCTTTTTCGACGGGTTATTGGAGTTTGTTGTTCGGTGCTTGCTTGGCAGGTCTTGGTAATGGTGTGTTTCATCCAGCCGATTACACCTTGATCAATCGACGAGTTTCTCCTGAGCGGGTAGCTCATGCCTACTCAATGCACGGAGTTTCAGGGGCTCTTGGTTGGGCAGCATCGCCGGCAGTACTGGTGGCTGTGACAACTTTTTCTGGTTGGCGCCAAGCTCTATTGGTAGCGTCCGCCATCGCTTTTGTGATGTTGGCAGTTCTTTACTGGAGACGCCATGTCCTGATGGGTTCTCAGGAGCAGCGTGATCTTGAGGAGACTGCTAGAAAAAATTCATCGGCATTGTCTTTTGACTTCCTAAAGCTACCAATGGTGTGGATGTGTTGGGGCTTTTTCTTTTTAAGTGCTTTGGCTTTGAGTGGCGTGCAAAGTTTTGCACCAACAGCCATGCAGTTGCTTTATGACTTACCAATTGCCTTAACAACCACAGCGTATTCCTCATACATGTTGGCTAGTGCAGGAGGCATGTTCCTCGGAGGCTTCATTGCAACCCGAGCACGCTTTCCAGAAAGAGTCATCGCGATTGGTTTCATTTTAGGCAGTTCCATTTCGGTATTGATCGCTATGACCGTGGTCTCGGGATCAACCATGATGAGTTTGTTCACGGTGATGGGTTTCTTTGTGGGTATCGCTGGACCATCAAGAGACTTGATGATTCGTTCAGCAACACCGAAAGAAGCTTCTGGTCGAGTCTTTGGCACGGTTTATTCAGGGCTTGATTCAGGTTTGGCCATCGGTCCATTGATGTTTGGCTTATTGATGGACTGGAAGATGGTGCCAGGGGTCTTTATCTTGATTGCTGCTTTTTTAATGATGGCCTTGCTCACCGCCTATCGAGTGGGTGAAAATAATCGTTCTGTTCAATTAAAAAACGCTTAAAGATTTCTTCCGGAGAGAGCCATGAGTTTTGCCACCACTGATCTGTGTGATGCTAATGAAGAGTTAATTACAACTGGAGAACTGCGCGTTTGCGCTCCAGTTTTTCGTGCATATGGTGGCTTGTCTCAGTTCAAGGGTCCAGCAGTGACCCTCAAAGTCTTTGAAGACAATACTTGGGTCAGAACAATTCTTGATGAGCCTGGTCAGGGCAGGGTATTGGTCATCGATGGTGGTGGCTCCATGCGTTGTGCCTTGGTTGGAGGTAATTTAGGTGTTCTTGCAGAGAAAAATAATTGGGCCGGCATTCTGGTTAACGGTTGTGTGCGTGACACCCTTGAGCTTGCCCAAGCCAAAGTAGGTATCAGCGCTTTGGCTGTTCATCCGCAAAAAAGCGTCAAACGCAATGTGGGTGAGCGTGACTTGTCAATCGATATGGCAGGAACAACTGTCAAACCAGGCGACATGATTTATGTTGATCAAGATGGTGTATTGGTGTCTGATCGACCCCTTGCATAGAGATTTATGTAAATTCTCTAAGTGTTGCATGTCATTGCAACTGATGATTTAGCATTCCATAATATAAAATTTATATCC
>CALMBU010000097.1 GCA_937863045.1 uncultured Polynucleobacter sp.
GTTTGTGGGTGGCGTGATTCCACGACAAGACTATGAGTTCTTGTACGAATCGGGCGTGAAAGGCATCTACGGCCCTGGTACACCAATTCCAGCGTCGGCCAAAGATGTTCTTGAGCAAATTCGTTTGGCTCAAAAATAAATCAAACATTGATCAGCTAATCAATATCTAATAAACCAGATACTCAAAGGCCAAAGACCAACGTGCAAACAGAAGATCAAAAGCTTGTTGATGCCATCTGTGGTGCTGATGCCAAACCTGGGTCGGCGCAACGCCGAGCCATGGCCAAAGCCATCACTTTGTTGGAATCCACCAGACCTGATCATCGTTTAAGAGCGGATGAAGTGCTCAATGCGATTCTGCCCAAGAGCGGCCAATCTTTTAGATTAGGCATTTCTGGTGTTCCAGGTGTTGGTAAATCCACTTTCATTGAAGTCTTGGGCTTGTATCTGATCAGCAAAGGTCATCGTGTGGCTGTTTTAGCGATCGATCCATCTTCAACGGTATCAGGTGGTTCGATATTGGGCGATAAAACCCGCATGGAATTTTTATCGGTCAATGAAAAGGCATTCATCAGACCCACGCCTTCTTCAGGCAACTTGGGTGGTGTGGCAGAAAAAACCAGAGAAGCCATGTTGGTTGCCGAAGCGGCTGGCCATGATGTGGTGATCGTTGAAACCGTGGGTGTTGGTCAAAGCGAAACAGCTGTTGCCAATATGACGGACATGTTTGTTTTATTACAACTGCCTAATGCTGGCGATGATCTTCAAGCCATTAAAAAAGGCGTGATGGAATTGGCTGATTTGGTGGTCATCAATAAAGTTGATTTAGACCCAGATGCTGCGACCAGAGCGCAAGTTCAAATCATGAGTTCATTGCGTTTGTTCAGCATGCACGGCAACCCTGATCACGCTCACCATGACGAAACACTCTGGCATCCCAAGGTGATGCGCATGAGTGCTTTGAAGTCTGAGGGCATCACTGATTTTTGGGACACGGTCAACACATTCAAAGATATTCAGACCAAGCATGGTCACTTGGCATTGAGAAGAAAACAACAAGCCCAAGCATGGATGTGGGAACGCATCGAGGCAGGCTTAAGACAAAACTTCAAAGCCAATGCCCAAGTACAAAAACTATTGCCTGAATTAAGTGAGGCGGTGAACCAAGGAACCATGGCAGCTTCAGTAGCAGCCAGAAGATTATTAGATTTAATGAAGTAAAAAAGTAAACAAACAAGCAAGCAAGTAAGCAAGTAAAGAAACAAGTTAATTTAAAGATTCAGAAACAAGGGAGAGCATTTCATGCACGACATCATCAAACAACTAGAAGCCAAGCGTGAGCAGGCTCGCCTAGGCGGCGGTCAAAAGCGCATCAATGCCCAGCACGGCAAAGGCAAGTTAACAGCCCGTGAGCGCATTGAGTTGTTATTGGACGAAGGATCATTTGAAGAATGGGACATGTTCGTTGAGCACCGCTGTACAGACTTTGGCATGGCCAATGAATCTGTGCCTGGTGATGGTGTGGTGACTGGTTACGGCATGATCAATGGTCGTTTGACCTTTGTTTACTCACAAGACTTCACTGTATTTGGCGGTTCATTGTCTGAAGCTCATGCTGAGAAGATTTGCAAGGTCATGGATCAAGCCATGAAAGTGGGTGCTCCAGTGATTGGTTTGAATGACTCAGGTGGTGCACGTATTCAAGAGGGTGTGGCATCTTTGGGTGGTTATGCGGAAATTTTCCAGCGCAACGTGTCTGCTTCTGGTGTGATTCCACAAATTTCTTTGATCATGGGTCCAAGTGCAGGTGGCGCAGTGTATTCACCAGCATTGACTGATTTTATTTTCATGGTCAAAGACAGTTCATACATGTTCGTGACAGGCCCTGAAGTTGTGAAGACTGTGACTCATGAAGAAGTGACTGCGGAAGAGTTGGGTGGCGCGCTCACTCATTCAACCAAATCAGGCGTGTGTGACCGCGCTTTTGAAAACGATGTTGAAGCGATTTTGATGTTGCGTCGTTTCTTTAACTATTTGCCTTTGTCGAACAAAGAAAAACCACCGGTACGCAAAGGTGCTGATACAGCCGAGCGCTTGGACCATTCGTTAGACACATTGGTGCCAGATAACGCCAATAAACCTTATGACATGCATGAGCTCATCACCAAAACTGTTGATGATGGTGACTTCTTTGAAATTCAACCTGACTATGCGAAAAACATCATCATCGGTTTTGCTCGCATCGAAGGTCAAACAGTCGGTATCGTGGCTAACCAACCTTTGGTCTTGGCTGGTTGTTTGGACATCAAATCATCGATCAAAGCAGCACGTTTCGTGCGTTTCTGCGATGCCTTCAACATCCCGGTGGTTACTTTTGTAGACGTGCCAGGATTCATGCCAGGTACTTCACAAGAATACGGCGGCATCATCAAGCATGGCGCCAAGTTGTTGTACGCGTATGCAGAATGCACCGTGCCAAAGATCACAGTGATCACACGCAAAGCCTACGGTGGTGCGTATGACGTGATGGCTTCCAAGCACCTCAGAGGGGATGTGAACTTTGCTTGGCCTTCAGCTGAAATTGCGGTGATGGGTCCTAAGGGCGCTGTTGAAATTATTTTCCGTGAAGAAAAAGGTGATCCAGCTAAATTAGCTGAGCGCGAGGCAGAGTACAAAGCCAAGTTTGCTAATCCGTTCGTGGCTGGTCGTCGTGGTTACATCGATGACGTGATCATGCCTCATGAGACTCGTAAACGTGTTGCTAGATCTTTGGCCATGCTCAAAGACAAGGATATTGAAAATCCTTGGCGCAAACACGGCAACATCCCCCTTTAATCGATTAGGACAAGAACATGTTTAAGAAGATTCTGATTGCTAACCGTGGTGAAATTGCTTGCCGCGTGATTAAAACTGCTCGCAAGATGGGCATCAAAACTGTGGCTGTTTATTCTGAAGCCGACCGTGATGCCCGTCACGTAGAACTCGCTGATGAAGCGGTGTGTATTGGTCCAGCACCTTCACGCGAATCCTATTTGGTGATGGATAACATCATCAAGGCTTGTAAAGATACTGGTGCAGAAGCAGTTCATCCTGGTTATGGTTTCTTATCTGAGAACGAAGCGTTTGCTAAGCGCTTGGAAGAAGAGGGCATTACTTTCATCGGCCCTAAGCATTACTCCATTGCTGCGATGGGTGACAAGATTGCTTCTAAGAAGTTAGCCAATGAAGCCAAGGTCAACACCATCCCTGGTTACAACGAGGCGATTGATACGCCTGAAGCTGCTGTAGAAATTGCCAAAGGTATTGGTTACCCAGTGATGATCAAGGCATCAGCGGGTGGTGGCGGTAAAGGTTTGCGCGTTGCATTTAACGATAAAGAAGCTTTTGAAGGTTTCTCAGCATGTAAGAACGAGGCACGCAATAGCTTTGGTGATGATCGTGTGTTCATTGAGAAATTCGTTGAAGAACCACGTCACATTGAGATTCAAGTCTTGGGCGATGGTCATGGCAATGCTGTTTATCTATGGGAACGTGAGTGCTCGATTCAGCGCCGTCACCAAAAAGTGATTGAAGAGGCGCCATCACCATTCATCAGCGATGAGACTCGCAAAGCGATGGGTGATCAAGCGGTGGCTTTGGCCAAGGCTGTGAAATATCAATCGGCTGGTACGGTTGAATTTGTGGTCGGTAAAGATCAGTCTTTCTACTTCTTAGAAATGAACACGCGTTTACAAGTTGAGCACCCTGTGACTGAATCAATCACAGGCCTTGATCTTGTGGAGCAAATGATCCGAGTGGCTGCTGGTGAAAAATTATCCTTTGGTCAAAAAGACATTCAGCGCAATGGTTGGTCGATGGAGTGCCGCATCAATGCGGATGATCCATACCGCAACTTCTTGCCATCAACCGGTCGTTTAGTGCGCTATCAACCACCTGAAGAGGTGAATGGTGTGCGTGTCGATACAGGCGTGTATGAGGGCGGTGAGATTCCGATGTACTACGACTCCATGATCGCTAAATTGATCGTGCATGGTAAAGATCGTTTGGATGCCATCACCAAGATGCGCGCTGCTTTGAATGAGTTCGTGATTCGCGGTATTCATTCAAACATCCCATTCCAAGCTGCTTTGATGCAGCACCCACGTTTCATTTCTGGCGACTTCAATACTGGTTTTATCGCTGAACAATTCCCTCATGGATTCAGAGCCTCAGATGTCAAGGCTGAAGATCCAAAATTAATGGATGCCTTGGCAACAGCCGTGCATCGTCGTTACTTGGATCGCGCGGCTGGTATTTATGGTCAGCTTGAAGGCCATGAAGTCAAAATCCCAACTGAATTCGTGGTGGCAGCCGGTGAGGCTGGCAAGATGAACTATGTGTCAACATCGATTCACGAAACTGCTCGTGGCTATGAAGTCACAGTTGCTGGCTCAGTCTACAAAATTGATTCAGATTGGAACCCTGGCCAAATCATTTACAAAGCAAGCGTGAATGGTCGCGAGATTGCACTTCAGGTTGAGCGCATGGGCATGTTCTATCGTTTGCAATTTGATGGTGTCAGAGTCGACAGCATGGTGTTAACGCCACAAGCTGCTGAAATGCAAAAACTGATGCCTTTTAAAGAACCGCCAGACATGTCGAAGTTCTTGTTATCCCCGATGCCTGGTTTGTTGGTCGACGTGGCAGTGACCGTTGGTCAAAAAGTTGAAGCAGGCCA